>NZ_JAPJQF010000026.1:11871-31158 GCF_030825285.1 Anaerotruncus massiliensis (ex Togo et al. 2026) | reverse complement strand
GGGATGCTGTACACCCGTCCGTTCATCCGTGGCAGGGCGCCGCCGACTTTGGCCGCAGGCCAACCGGAGGCGGCGCTGGGGGTCAAGGGGGCGCAGCCCCCTGCGGCTTCTTTCCCCCATTTCTTGTACGGACAAGAAATGGGGCCGCCTGCCGGGGCGGGACCCGGCAGTTCCGCCGCTCCCCGAGCGGCAAATCTAATACCGCCGTCGGTCGACCACCGACAAACTGTGCCGCTCGCTGAGCGGCAAACCTGAAACAGCCGTCGGCCGGCCACCGACATACTCCTCCGCCCGTGGGCGGAAAAAAGGAAAATTCACAACTCGCGCCTTGCGTTAGAAATAGTTCTTCTGTATAATAATAGATTGTAGTATTCCAAGGAAACGTGTCGGGAGGCGGGTAGAATGGATATCCAGATCGGCGATGTGCTCATCATGAAAAAACCGCACCCCTGCGGGGAAAACCGCTTCACGGTGGGCCGTGTGGGGATGGATTTCCGCATCCGCTGCGTCGGCTGCGGGCGCGAGGTGATGGTGCCGCGCGCCAAGGTGGAAAAGAACATCAAAAAGGTTTTGCGCGGCGAAACCGAGCTCGGGCGGGAGGAACTCAAAATCCGGCATTTGTAGCGGCCTTTCCCATCCGCTGAAAAGAGAAACACACAGGAGGGAACGGCATGTTTGACAAACTGGATTCGGTGGCGGCGCGCTTCGAGGAGCTCGGGATGCGCCTGATGGAACCGAACGTGACGAGCGACCCGGCGCGGTATACCGAGCTGATGAAGGAGTACCGGCGGCTGGAGCCGATCGTTGAAAAATACCGCGAATACAAATCCGCCAAAGAGGCCTTTGACGAGGCGAAGGAGATGCTCGACGAGGGGGGCCTCGACCCCGAGATGCGCGCGCTCGCGCAGGAGCAGTACGACGAGAACCGCGAGGTGATCGAGTCCGCGTCGCAGGAGCTGAAAATCCTGCTGCTGCCGCGCGACCCGAACGACGACAAGAACGTCATCGTGGAGATCCGCGGCGGCGCGGGCGGCGAGGAGGCGGCCCTCTTCGCGGGGGTGCTCTACCGCATGTATACGATGTACGCGGAGTCGCGCGGCTGGCAGTGCGAGGTGCTCGGCGCCAACGAGACCGAGCTGGGCGGCTTTAAGGAGATCAGTTTTTCGATCAGCGGCGAGGGCGCCTACTCCCGCCTCAAATATGAAAGCGGCGTCCACCGGGTGCAGCGGGTGCCCGAGACGGAGACGCAGGGGCGCATCCACACCTCGACGGTGACCGTCGCGGTGCTGCCCGAGGCGGAGGAGGTCGACTTCGAGCTCGACCCCAGGGATTTGCAGATCGACGTGTTCCGTTCGTCGGGCGCGGGCGGCCAGCACGTCAACAAGACCTCCTCGGCCATCCGCGTGACCCACCTGCCCACCGGCATGGTGGTCGAGTGCCAGGACGAGCGCAGCCAGTATAAGAATAAGGACAAGGCGCTCAAGGTCCTGCGCTCCCGCCTGCTGGACCAGAAGGTGCGGGAGCAGAACGACCAGATCGCCTCCGAGCGCCGCTCGCAGGTAGGCACGGGGGACCGTTCGGAGCGCATCCGCACCTACAACTATCCGCAGGGCCGGGTGACCGACCACCGCATCGGGCTGACCCTCTACAAGCTCGACGCGATCCTCGACGGCGCGCTCGACGAGCTGCTCGACGCGCTGATGACCCACGATCAGGCGCAGAAGCTGCAGGCCGCGCAGGAGGAATGAACCGATTTTGGAGATGAAACCTTGCAGACAAAACTTCTGAAAATCACCGATATCAGCCGCGATTCCGCGGCGCTCGACGAGGCGGCCGCGCTGCTGAGGCAGGGGAAGCTCGTCGCCATCCCGACCGAGACGGTCTACGGGCTTGCGGCAAACGCCCTCGACCCTGCCGCCGCGAAGGCGATCTACGCGGCCAAGGGCCGCCCGAGCGACAACCCGCTCATCGTGCACGTCTCCTCGCTGGAGGAGGTCGCGCCGCTCGTTCGCGAGCTGCCCGCCGCGCTCGAACGGCTCGCCGGGCGGTTCTGGCCGGGGCCGATGACGGTCATCCTGCCGAAATCCGGCCGCGTGCCGAAGGAGACGTCGGGCGGGCTCGACACGGTGGCGGTCCGCATGCCCGCCCACCCGGTCGCGCGGGAGCTCATCCGCCGCGCGGGGGTCCCGCTCGCGGCGCCGTCGGCGAACCTTTCCGGCTCGCCCAGCCCCACCTGCGCGCGGCACTGCGTCGACGATTTGACCGGCCGGGTGGACGCGATCGTCGACGGCGGGGAGTGCGACGTGGGGGTGGAATCGACCGTGCTCACGCTGTGCACCGACCCGCCGCGGGTGCTCCGCCCCGGCGCGGTGACGCTTGAAATGCTGCGGGAGGTGCTGCCGGACATCGAATACGACCCGGGCGTCTTCGAGCACCTGCCCGACGACCGAAAGGTCGCCTCGCCCGGCATGAAGTACAGGCACTATTCCCCCAAGGCGCGGGTCGTGCTCGTGCGCGGGAGCCTCGGGCAGTTCAAACGGTTCATCGCGGCGCAGAAGCACGCGTTCGGCATCCTCTGCTTCGAGGGGGAGGAAAAACACTTCACACAAAAATGTATTACCTACGGCGCGGAAAGCGACCCCGCATCCCAGGCGCACCGGCTGTTCGACGCGCTGCGGGAGGTCGACCGCGACGGGCTGACGCTCGTATACACCAGGGTATCTGACGACGAAGGAATTGGACAGGCTGTGTACAACCGGCTGCTGCGCGCGGCCGGGTTCGACGAGGTTCTACTATAGGGAAGGCGGGAAACGTTTTGAAAAGTCAGAATACCATGATCATCGGCCTGACGGGGCAGACGGGCGCGGGCAAATCCACGCTGAGCGGGATGTTCGCCGGGCGCGGCGTGCCGGTCATCAACGCGGACGCGGTGGCGCGGGAGACGATGGAGCACAGCCGGGCGTGCCTGATGGACCTCGTGCTCGAGTTCTCCACCGAGGTCATCCACCCCGACGCGACCCTCAACCGGGAAAAGCTGGCGGAGATCTGCTTTTCCGACCGCGCCAAATTAAAACGCCTCAATGAGATCACCTATCCATACATTATCGCGGCGATCATGCGTAAAATAGAGGAGATCAGCGCGTCGGGCGCGCCGATGCTGCTGCTCGACGCGCCGACCCTTTTCGAGTCGGGGCTCGATAAAAAATGCGACTGGATCGTGGCGGTGACCGCCGACCGGGAGGTCCGCCTGCGCCGCATCATCGCGCGGGACGTGATGACCGAGGAGGCGGCCGAACGCCGCGTGAGCGCCCAGAACCGCGACGGGTTCTATACCTCGCGCGCGGACGATATACTGACCAATGACGGGGACCAAGACGAGCTGCGCCTCGCCTTTTCGGAGCTCTATGCCCGCCTGGAAAGGCTGGCGGCGGACGGTGCGGGGCGCCGGGCGCGCGCCGCGGAACCGGAGGCCGTGCCCGCGGACGGATCCGGCGCGGAGACGGAGGCGGACGGCGGGGAGGACCCCGACGACGGCGGCTTTGAGGAGCTGACCGGGACGGACGAATGAACGGAGGGGAGCGGACATCAGACGCGCTGTCAAACTGGGCTTTGAACTGCTGCTGCTCCTGCTGGCGGTGTGGGGGGCGGCAGGTCTCGCGAAATACGGCTTCGACCGCTACTACCATGGCGCCTACCCGATGAAATACACCGAGCTGATCGACGCGGCCTGCGAGGAGAAGGGCCTTGACCGCGCGCTCGTCTACGCGGTGGTGCGCACCGAGAGCGGCTTCGACCCGAGGGCGCGGTCAAATGTGGGCGCGCAGGGGCTCATGCAACTCATGCCCGACGCGTTCGACTGGGTGCAGATGCGCAAGGGGGGCGGCGAAGCCCCGAAGGGGGAGGACTGCTTCGATCCGGCGACCAACATCGAATACGGCACGTCGATGCTGCGCATCCTGCTCGACGAGTTCGGCACGGTGGAAAACGTCCTCTGCGCCTACCACGCGGGCTGGGGCAGCGCCAAGCAGTGGCTGGGCGACCCCGCCCACGCGCCCGACGGCGAGCACATCACCGACATCCCCTTCGACGACACCCGCGCCTATGTGGCGAAGGTGAAAAAGACGATGGAGGTCTACCGGAGACTCTATGATCTGTAAGAACAGCCGCCGCGCGTTCCGCGCCCGGCGGCCGGTTTTTGCGGCGGCAATAGAAATCACACTACAGGAGGTTTTACAGCTATGGATAAAGAGAACAGGACCGCGGGCGAGCTGCTGCAGGAGAAGCTCTGCATCAACCGCAGGAACATCGGGCTGACCGCGACCGACGGGGAGGAAGCGGCGGCGCAGGCGTTCTGCGAGCCCTACAAGCAGTTCCTCGACGCCTGCAAGACCGAGCGCGAGGCGGTCACCTACATCGTGGCCAGGGCGCAGGCGGCGGGCTACAAGCCCTTCGATCCCAAGGAGGTCTATCTGCCGGGCGACCGGGTCTACTACAACAACCGCGGCAAGGCGGTCATCCTCTCGACGATCGGCACCCGCCCGATGTCCGACGGGGTGCGCATCATGGCCAGCCACATCGATTCCCCCCGCCTCGACCTCAAGCCCAACCCGCTCTATGAGGAGGCGCAGCTCGCCCTCTTCAAGACCCACTACTACGGCGGCATCAAAAAGTACCAGTGGGGCGCGATCCCGCTGGCGCTGCACGGCGTCATCGTCAAGAAGAACGGCGAGACGATCACCTGCGCGATCGGCGAGGCCGAGGACGACCCCGTCTTCACCGTGACCGACCTGCTGCCCCACCTCGCGCAGGAGCAGATGAAGCGCACCCTCGCCGAGGGGCTCAAGGGGGAGGAGCTCAACGTGCTCGTCGGCTGCCGCCCCTTCAAGGACGACAAGGTGAGCGAGAAGGTGAAGCTCAACATCATCCGCCTGCTCAACGAGAAGTACGGCGTCGTCGAGGAGGACTTCCTCTCCGCCGAGCTGACCGCGGTGCCGCAGTTTAAGGCCCGCGACGTCGGGCTCGACCGCTCGATGGTCGGCTCCTACGGCCACGACGACCGCGTCTGCGCCTACACCTCGCTGATGGCCGAGCTCGAGGCCGAAAGCCCCGCATACACGACCGTCACCGTCTTCACCGACAAGGAGGAGACCGGCTCGGACGGCAACACCGGCCTCAACTCCAACTACCTCAAGTACTTCATCAAGGACCTCGCCGGGATGCATGGGCTCTCGGGCCGCGAGGTGCTCTCGAAATCCACCTGCCTGTCGGCGGACGTGAACGCCGCCTACGATCCGACCTTCGGCGACACGCTGGAAAAGCGCAACTGCGCCTACCTCAACCAGGGCGTCGTCGTGACCCAGTACACCGGCGCGCGCGGCAAGAGCGGCACGAGCCAGGCGTCCGCCGAGTTCATGGCCGAGATCCGCAACCTGCTCGACGACGCGAAGGTCGTCTGGCAGACGGGCGAGCTCGGCAAGGTCGATCTGGGCGGCGGCGGCACCGTCGCGATGTATATCGCGGCGCTCAACGTCGACGTGGTCGACGTGGGCGTGCCGGTGCTCTCGATGCACGCCCCCTTCGAGGTCGTCTCCAAGCAGGACGTCTACCAGACCTACCGCGCCTTCCGGGCGTATATCGCCGCGAAATAGCGGGCCCCGTTCCCGCCGCCCGCAGCCGCGGGCGGCGGCCTCCCGGCCGCCGGAGAGCGGCAGATTTTCCAACAGTCAGGATGGTTCGTTTGTTTGACTTCTTAGGTCCCTTTTCGCTGATCGTCTACTTCGCGGTCGGCATCATCATCGGCGTGACAATTTTCCCGCTCAGGTGGCTTCGGCTCAACGGCTGGCTTCAGACGGCGGGCATCGCGCTCACCCTCTTTTCAATGGGCGCGTCGATGGCGGGCAGCCCCACCTTCCTCACCGACCTGCGCACGGCGGGCGTGCGCGCCTTTCTTTTCGCGGCGGTGACGATCGCGGGCTCGGTGCTGCTGGTCTACATACTCTCCCGGATCACCCTGCCGCGGCAGGTGCGGAAAAAGGAGGATGCGGAATGATCCTCTTCGCGCTCGGCAGCCTTCTGCTCGGCATCCTGTGCGGGTACTTCCTCTTTCCGCCCGAGGCGGTCCCGGTGATGGACAGGCTCATGTCCTATGCGCTCATGCTGCTGCTCCTCTCGGTCGGCATCGAGGTGGGCACCAACAAGACGGTCTTCCGCAAGATCCGCGAATACAACGTGCGCATCCTCGTCATCCCCTTCGGGGTGGCGGTCGGCTCGATCGCGGGCGGGCTGCTGCTCGGCTTTTTCCTCGGCATGCCGGTGAACGAGAGCGCGGCCGTCTCCTCCGGGTTCGGCTTCTACAGCGTGTCGGCGGTCATCCTGCGGGGGCTCGGCGGCGCGCAGCTCGGGACGGTCGCGTTCATGACCAACGTCCTGCGGGAGCTGATGGCCTTTCTGATGATCCCCTTCGTGGCGCGGCATTTCGGGCGCTACGCGGCGGTCGCGCCGTCGGGCGCGACCGCGATGGACACCACCCTGCCGGTGATCGCGCGGGCGACCGACGACGAGACGGCGCTGATCGCGGTGATCTCGGGCGTGGTGCTCACGGCGCTCGTGCCGGTGCTCGTGCCGCTCCTCTACAACCTGCTCTAATCGAAAACAGCCGCCCGGAGGGCGGCTGTTTTCAGTCATAAAACGGGGGAGGGTAAGCGTTTTTCCGGCCGCGGTGCCGGATCATCAAAAAAACCGGCCCAATCGGGCCGGTTTTTTGTCGGATTGGAGCATACGGTTTTTCTTGACAGGATTGACCGGATGTGGTAAACTAATATACTGTATCAAAATGGCTATTTCTGCGGAGATTTAAAAAAATTATAGCACGTTTCGACAGATTTGGCAATAGTGATCTGCAAAATTTACGGGAGATTCTTTAAAATCCTGTCTGTTTTGCACAACATTGTGGATAGATATCTCTGGCGCCGGTGCCGGGCGCGGCGGATCGTGCGTCCCGGGTCGCAAAAAAATTTTCCGGGGCGTAAATCAGAAGAATGGAGTGAGCAAAGCCTATGGTGAATGTCAAGCCAGTAACGCAGGGCAAAACGACTCGTATGAGTTTCGCGCACATCGACGAGGTTCTGCAGATGCCGAACCTGATCGAGGTGCAGAAGAACTCCTACCAGTGGTTCCTTGACGAGGGGCTCAAAGAGGTGTTCAAGGACGTCTCGCCGATTACCGATTATCAGGACAACCTGGTGCTCGATTTCATCGACTATCGTCTGGACGACAAGCCGAAGTACACCATCGAGGAGTGCAAGGAGCGCGACGCGACCTATGCGGCTCCCCTGCGTGTGCGCGCGAGCCTGCTCAACAAGGAGACCGGCGAGGTCAAAGAGCAGGATATTTTCATGGGCGATTTCCCGCTGATGACGGAGAGCGGCACCTTCATCATCAACGGCGCGGAACGTGTCATCGTTTCGCAGCTGGTCCGTTCGCCGGGCGTCTACTACGGCGCGGCGCACGACAAGAGCGGCAAAGAGCTCTACAGCGCCACCGTCATCCCCAACCGCGGCGCGTGGCTGGAATATGAGACCGACTCCAACGATGTCTTCTACGTCCGCATCGACAAAAACCGCAAGCTGCCGGTGACCACCTTCATCCGCGCGCTCGGCCTGGGCTCCAACGAGCAGATCATCGAGTTCTTCGGCGACGACGAGCGGGTGATGGCGACGCTTGAGAAGGACCCCACCGCCAACACCGAGGAGGCGCTGCTCGAGGTCTACCGCAAGCTGCGCCCCGGCGAGCCGCCGACGGTCGATTCGGCCCAGAGCCACATCGACGCGCTCTTCTTCGATCCCCGCCGGTACGACCTGTCCAAGGTCGGCCGCTACAAGTATAACAAAAAGCTGTCCCTGCCGCCGCGCATTTTGGGCAACACCCTCTCGCGCCCGGTGGCGGACCCGATGACCGGCGAGCTGATCGCGGACGCCGGCGCGGTGATCTCCCGCGAGCTGGCCGAGCGGATCGGCCGCAGCGGCGCGGACACCGTCTACCTGAGCCTCGGCGAGGACCGCGAGCTCAAGGTCATCTCCAACGGCATGGTCGACATCAAGGATTTCGTGTCCTTCGACTGCGCGCCTCTCGGCATCAACGAGAAGGTACGCTTTGCCGTGCTGCGCGAGATCCTCGAGCAGAGCGAGGGGGAGGACGCCCTCCGGGAGGCGATCGCCTCCCGCCGCGACGAGCTCATCCCCAAGCACATCATCAAGGACGACATCTTCGCCTCGATCAACTACCTGTGCGGGCTCGGCCACGCCATCGGTACGGTGGACGACATCGACCACCTCGGCAACCGCCGCATCCGCTCGGTCGGCGAGCTGCTCCAGAACCAGTTCCGCATCGGCTTTTCCCGCATGGAGCGCGTCATCCGCGAGCGGATGGCGACCCAGGCGCAGGACATGGACGTCGTGACCCCGCAGGCGCTCATCAACATCCGCCCGGTCGTGGCCTCGATCAAGGAGTTCTTCGGCTCCTCGCCGCTCTCCCAGTTCATGGACCAGACCAACCCCCTCGCGGAGCTCACCCACAAGCGCCGCCTGTCGGCGCTCGGACCCGGCGGCCTCTCCCGTGACCGCGCTGGATTCGAGGTCCGCGACGTGCACTACAGCCACTACGGCCGCATGTGCCCGATCGAGACCCCTGAGGGCCCGAACATCGGACTGATCTCCTACCTCGCGACCTTCGCGAAGATCAACGAATACGGCTTCATCGAGGCGCCCTACCGCCGCGTCGACAAGGAGACGGGTGTGGTGCTCGACGAGGTCGAGTATATGACCGCCGACATCGAGGATATGTATATCGTGGCGCAGGCCAACGAGCCGCTCACCGACGACCACAAGTTCGCCAACGAGAAGGTCAGCGTCCGCTACCGCGACGCGGTCATGGTCTGCGAGCGCGAGAAGGTCGACTATATGGACGTCTCGCCGAAGATGGTCGTCTCGGTCGCGACGGCGATGATCCCCTTCCTCGAGAACGACGACGCCAACCGCGCGCTGATGGGCGCGAACATGCAGCGCCAGGCGGTGCCTCTGCTCGTGCCGGAGGCGCCCATCGTGGCGACGGGCATGGAGTACAAATCCGCCGTCGACTCGGGCGTCGCGGTCGTCTCCAAGCACGCGGGCGTCGTGGACGCGGTGTCGGCCAACGAGGTCGTCATCCGCGACAGCGACGGCGAGCGCCATCCCTACCATCTGATTAAGTTTATGCGTTCCAACCAGGGGACATGCATCAACCAGCGCCCCATCGTCGCGAAGGGGGAGCAAATCGAGGTCGGCCAGGTCATCGCGGACGGCCCGTCCACCGCGGGCGGCGAGATCAGCCTCGGGCGCAACATGCTCGTCGGCTTCATGACCTGGGAGGGCTACAACTACGAGGACGCGGTGCTCATCAACGAGCGCCTTGTCAAGGACGATATCTACACCTCGATCCACATCGAGGAATATGAGATCGAGTCCCGCGACACCAAGCTGGGACCCGAGGAGATCACCCGCGACATCCCCAACGTCGGCGACGACGCGCTCAAGGAGCTCGACGAACGCGGCATCATCCGCGTGGGCGCCGAGGTGCGCGCCGGCGACATCCTCGTGGGCAAGGTCACGCCCAAGGGCGAGACCGAGCTCAACGCGGAGGAGCGCCTGCTGCGCGCGATCTTCGGCGAGAAGGCGCGCGAGGTGCGCGACACCTCCCTGCGCGTGCCGCACGGCGAATACGGCATCATCGTGGACGTGAAGGTCTTCACCCGCGAAAACTGCGACGAGCTCTCGCCGGGCGTCAACATGGTGGTCCGCTGCTACATCGCCCAGAAGAGAAAGATCTCGGTCGGCGACAAGATGGCCGGACGCCACGGCAACAAGGGCGTCGTCTCCCGGGTGCTGCCGCAGGAGGATATGCCCTACCTGCCGGACGGCCGCCCGCTCGACATCGTCTTGAATCCCCTGGGCGTCCCGAGCCGCATGAACATCGGGCAGGTGCTCGAGGTCCATCTCGGGCGCGCGGCGGCCGAGCTTGGCTGGAAGGTCATGACCCCCGTCTTCGACGGCGCGAACGAGAACGACATCGCCGACTGCCTCGAGCAGGCGGGGCTGCCGCGGGACGGCAAGACCTGGCTGCACGACGGGCGCACGGGCGAGCTGTTCGACCATCCGGTCACCGTCGGCTATATGTACTACCTCAAGCTCCACCACCTGGTCGACGACAAGATCCACGCCCGCTCCACCGGCCCCTACAGCCTCGTGACCCAGCAGCCGCTGGGCGGCAAGGCGCAGTTCGGCGGCCAGCGCTTCGGCGAGATGGAGGTGTGGGCGCTGGAGGCCTACGGCGCCGCCTACACCCTGCAGGAGATCCTGACGGTCAAGTCGGACGACGTGGTCGGCCGCGTCAAGACCTTCGAGGCGATCGTCAAGGGCAAGAACGTGCCGAAGCCGGGCATCCCGGAATCGTTCAAGGTGCTCATCAAGGAACTCCAGTCGCTCGGCCTGGACGTGCGCGTGCTGGATAAGGACGATCAGGAGATCGACCTCAAGCAGACGTTCGACGACGACGAAAATATGGGGCTGACCCCTGTGGATGACTCGCTGATGGACGGCGTCGAAGTGGCCTCCGAATTCGAGGACGGCTTCGACATCGAGCATCCGGACACGGAGGGCGAACCTGAGGGAGACATCGACCTGCTCGATGTGGACCTGGGGGACGCGGACCTCGAAGAGAGCTTCGACCCGATCGAGGCGCTCGGCCTGGACGGCATCGCGAGTGAGGACGACAGTTTCTGAGACGCGCATAACAGAATCACCGGCGTGTCCACACTGATTAGAAGAGAGGGGTTCGCATTTGGAATTCAACGTTTTTGAATCGATAAAAATCGGACTGGCGTCGCCCGAACTGATCCGCGAGTGGTCGTGGGGCGAGGTCAAGAAGCCCGAAACCATCAATTACCGCACCCTCAAGCCGGAACGGGAAGGCCTTTTCTGCGAAAAGATCTTTGGACCGACCAAGGACTGGGAGTGTTACTGCGGGCGCTATAAGCGCATCCGCTATAAGGGCAAGGTGTGCGAGCGCTGCGGCGTCGAGGTCACCCGCGCCAAGGTCCGCCGCGAGCGCATGGGCCACATCGAGCTGGCCGCGCCCGTCAGCCACATCTGGTATTTCAAGGGGACCAGCTCCCGCATGGGGCTCCTCCTAAACATGTCCCCCCGCCTGCTCGAGAAGGTGCTCTACTTCGCGTCCTACGTGGTGATCGACCCCGGCATCACGAACCTCAAGAAGTACACGCTCCTCTCCGAGAAGGAATACCGCGACCTCAAGGAGGCCTACGAGGACGATTTCCGCGCCGGCATGGGCGCGGAGGCGATCAAGGAGCTGCTCGCCGAGATCGACCTCGACCAGCTCTCCGACGAGCTCAAGACCGAGCTCGAGACCGCCGCCGGCCAGAAGCGCGTCAAGCTCTTAAAGCGCCTCGAGGTGGTCGAGGCGTTCCGCCAGAGCCACAACCGCCCCGAGTGGATGATCCTCGACGTGATCCCCGTGATCCCGCCCGACATCCGCCCGATGGTCCAGCTCGACGGCGGCCGCTTCGCGACGAGCGACTTAAACGACCTCTACCGCCGCGTCATCAACCGCAACAACCGCCTGAAGAAGCTGCTCGAGCTCGGCGCGCCCGACATCATCGTGCGCAACGAGAAGCGGATGCTCCAGGAGGCGGTCGACGCGCTCATCGACAACGGCCGCCGCGGCCGTCCCGTCACCGGGCCGAACAACCGCCCGCTCAAATCCCTCTCCGACATGCTCAAGGGCAAACAGGGCCGTTTCCGCCAGAACCTCCTCGGCAAGCGCGTCGACTATTCGGGCCGTTCGGTCATCGTCGTCGGGCCGGAGCTGCGGATGTACCAGTGCGGCCTGCCCAAGGAGATGGCGCTCGAGCTCTTCAAGCCCTTCGTCATGAAGCGGCTGGTCGACCTCAAGGTCGCCACCAACATCAAAAACGCCCGTAAGATGGTCGAGCGCGCCACCGTCAAGGACGTGTGGGACGCGCTGGAGGTGGTCATCAAGGACCACCCCGTGCTCCTCAACCGCGCCCCGACCCTCCACCGCCTGGGCATCCAGGCGTTCGAGCCGGTCCTCGTCGAGGGCCGCGCGCTCAAGCTCCACCCGCTCGTCTGCACCGCCTACAACGCCGACTTCGACGGCGACCAGATGGCCGTGCACGTCCCGCTTTCGGCGGAGGCGCAGGCGGAGGCCCGCTTCCTCATGCTCGCCGCCAACAACCTCCTCAAGCCCTCCGACGGCAAGCCCGTCACCGTCCCGACCCAGGACATGGTGCTCGGCTCCTACTACCTGACGATGGTGCGCGACGACGAGCCGGGCGCGGGCAAGGTTTTCCGCGACTTCAACGAGGCCACCATGGCCTACCAGGCGGGCGTCGTCGGCCTGCACGCGCCGATCAGGGTGCGCATCACCAAGCAGGTGGGCGACGAGCGCATCTCCCACATCGTCGACACGACGGTCGGCCGCATCATCTTCAACGACCCCATCCCGCAGGACCTCGGCTACGTCGACCGCACCGATCCGGACCACGTCTTCGACCTCGAGATCGGCTTCCTCGTCCGCAAGAAGGAGCTCGGGAAGATCATCGACCGCTGCATCCACACCTACGGCACCGCCAAGACCTCCGAGATGCTCGACCGCATCAAGGCGCAGGGCTTCAAGTACTCCACCAAGGGCGCGATCACCGTTTCGGTCTCCGACGCGGTCATCCCGCCCGAGAAGGCGCAGTACATCGCCGAGGCGGATAAGAAGGTCGACGCGATCAAGCGCCAGTACGACCGCGGCTTCATTTCGGACGACGTGCGTTACGAGCGGGTCGTCTCGACGTGGAACGAGTGCTCCGCGAAGGTCAAGGACGCGCTCCAGAAGACCTTCGACGAGCGCAACCCCATCTTCATGATGGCGGACTCGGGCGCCCGCGGCTCGATGGACCAGATCCGCCAGCTCGCCGGTATGCGCGGCCTGATCGCCAACACCTCCGGGCGCGCGATCGAAATCCCGATCAAGGCGAACTACCGCGAGGGCCTGAACATCCTGGAATACTTCAACTCCTCCCGAGGCGCCCGCAAGGGCCTGGCCGACACGGCGCTGCGCACCGCGGACTCGGGCTACCTGACCCGCCGCCTCGTCGACGTCTCGCAGGACGTCATCATCCGCGAGCACGACTGCGGCACCCACGAGGGCATCGTCGTCTGCGACATCGTCGACAGCGGCCGCGTCATCGAGGATATGTGCGAGCGCCTGATCGGCCGCTACGTGGCCGACGACCTCGTCGATCCCAGGACGGGCGAGGTGCTCGTCACCCGCGACCGCATGATGACCGAGGCGGACGCCCGGCGCATCCGCGACGCGGGCTTCACCGAGGTGAAGATCCGCACCCCCCTCAACTGCGAGGCGAAGATCGGCGTCTGCGCCAAATGCTACGGCGCCAACCTCGCGAACGGCCAGCCGGTCGGCGTGGGCGAGGCGGTCGGCATTATCGCGGCGCAGTCGATCGGCGAGCCGGGCACCCAGCTGACGATGCGTACCTTCCACACGGGCGGCATCGCGTCGGCGGCGGACATCACCCAGGGCCTTCCGCGCGTCGAGGAGCTGTTCGAGGCCCGCAAGCCGAAGAACAGCGCGGTCATCTCCCACCTCGACGGCGTCGTCTCGTTCGAGAAGGACCAGAAGGGCGGCGACTTCGTCGTCGTCACCGCCGACGACGGCGAGCGGTTCGAGCGGCAGATCGTCTACGGCTCCACCCTGCGCGTGTCGGAGGGCGACCGGGTCGTGAAGGGCGAGCAGATCACCGAAGGCGCGGTCGAGCCCAACGAGATCCTCACAGTCTCCGGGCACCTGGCGGTGCAGGACTACCTAATCAAGGAGGTCCAGCGCACCTACCGGACGCAGGGCGTCGACATCAACGACAAGCACATCGAGGTCATCGTCCGCCAGATGATGCGCAAGGTGAAGATCGACGACGGCGGCGACACCGCGCTGATCACCGGCTCGAACATCGACAAGACCGAGCTTGCCCGCATCAACGCGGAACTCGACGCGCGGTGCGCGGAGGAGGGCTGCGAATGCCGCCACGCCACCGGCATCCCGGTGCTGCTGGGCATCACCAAGGCGTCGCTCGCCACCGAGAGCTTCATGTCGGCGGCCTCCTTCCAGGAGACGACCCGTGTGCTGACCGAGGCGGCCATCAAGGGCAAGGTCGACAAGCTCCAGGGCCTCAAGGAGAACGTCATCATCGGCAAGCTGGTGCCGGCGGGCACGGGCACGGTCGATTACGACGAGCTCGAGGTGATGAACACCGCGGAGGGACACGTCGACCGCAGCGACTACGATTTCATCGGGTCTCTGAGCGACGACATGCAGACCGTCTGACCGGGCTTGTGAGTTCCTCTGAAATTTTCAAAAATCTTTCGTACGTATTGACAAGATGCGAGCGGAAGAGCTATAATTAAAAACTGTGAGATTGACCCATTTACCAGATTTCACCGGGGCGGAGCGCCAGCTTCGCCCCGTGGAAATAAAGTCTATTATTATGTAAGGAGGTGCAATATGCCAACCTTTAACCAGCTCGTTCGTAAGGGTAGAGAGGTTACCGCAAAGAAATCCACGGCTCCTGCGCTGCTGAAAGGATGGAACGCCAAGAAACGCGTCGCCATCGATCAGACTTCTCCGCAGAAGCGCGGCGTCTGCACGGCGATCCGTACTTCGACCCCGAAAAAACCGAACTCTGCGCTGCGGAAAGTCGCCAGGGTCAGGCTGTCCAACGGATTTGAGGTTACGTCCTACATTCCGGGTATCGGCCACAACCTTCAGGAACACAGCGTGGTGCTGATCCGTGGCGGACGTGTCAAGGATCTGCCTGGCGTTCGTTACCACATCGTTCGTGGTACGCTCGACGCGCAAGGTGTCGCGAAGAGGATGCAGGCCCGTTCCAAGTACGGTGCGAAGCGTCCGAAGGCTGGTGCCAAGAAGTAATAAAACAACTGATAATCTGCCAGTTTCAGGCTAACATATAGATGTGTGCAGCCGGGATTGGCACGAACGGGAGTTTTGTCACTTTCGAGTACCAATGATTTCATACTAATTATGAAGGAGGGAAGCGAAGTGCCAAGAAGAGGTCAAATTGCAAAACGTGACGTTTTGCCTGACCCGCTGTACAATTCCAAGCTGGTGACACGCCTGATCAACAACATCATGTATGACGGCAAAAAGGGCGTGGCGCAGAAGATTGTATACGGTGCATTCGACATTGTCAAGGAAAAGACCGGCAAAGACCCGCTGGAGGCGTTCGAGCAGTCGATGGAAAACATCATGCCCGTGCTGGAGGTCAAGGCCCGCCGTGTCGGCGGCGCGACTTACCAGGTGCCTATGGAGGTCCGTCCGGAGCGCCGCCAGACCCTGGGCCTGCGGTGGCTCTGCACCTATTCGCGCAACCGCGGCGAGAAGACCATGAGAGAGCGCCTTGCCGGCGAGATCATGGATTCTCTCAACCAGCAGGGCGGCGCGGTCAAGAAACGCGAGGATACCCACAAGATGGCCGAAGCCAACAAGGCGTTCGCACATTATCGCTGGTAATCCGCTTTCTTTGCGCGGCCGCGTGAGCGGCGGCGCGGAGTATTTTATTTCGTTCCCCGGCGGCGTCAGCATCAGCTGTTCCGGCGTCGGAAAGCAAATTAAGGGAGGACACTATGCCTAGAGACGTATCTCTGGAATTAACCCGCAACATTGGCATAATGGCCCACATTGACGCCGGCAAGACGACGACCACCGAGCGTATCCTGTACTACACAGGCATCAACCACAAGATCGGTGAGACCCACGAGGGCACGGCGACAATGGACTGGATGGCGCAGGAGCAGGAGCGTGGCATCACGATCACCTCCGCCGCGACCACCTGTTATTGGAAGGACCACCGCATCAATATCATCGACACCCCCGGACACGTGGACTTCACCGTCGAGGTCGAGCGCTCGCTGAAAGTGCTCGACGGCTCGGTGACCGTATTCTGCGCCAAGGGCGGCGTCGAGCCGCAGTCGGAAACGGTGTGGCGCCAGGCGAACAAATACCATGTCCCGCGCATGGGATATGTCAATAAGATGGACATCATGGGTGCGGATTTCTACCGCGTCATCGACATGATGCGCCAGCGCCTCAAATGCAACGCCGTCCCGATCCAGCTCCCGATCGGCGCGGAGACCTGGTTCAAGGGCATCATCGATCTTGTCGAGATGAGGGCCGACGTCTATTACGACGACCTCGGAAAGGACATGCGTGTCGAGGAGATCCCCGAGGACATGCGCGAGAAGGCGGAGCAGTACCGCGAGGAGTTGCTCGAGCACCTCTCCGAGTGTGACGAGGCGTTCATGGAGAAATACCTCGCGGGCGAGGAGATCACCACCGACGAGATCAAGGCGGTGATCCGCAAGTCCACCATCGCCAACACGATGGTCCCCGTCTGCTGCGGCACCTCCTATAAGAACAAGGGCGTCCAGAAGCTGCTCGACGCGATCGTCGACTACATGCCGGCTCCGACCGACATCGAGAACGTGAAGGGCACCAACCCGGAGACCGACCAGGAGGAGGAGCGCAAGGTCAGCGACAACGAGCCGTTCTCCGCGCTCGCTTTCAAGATCGCGACCGACCCCTATGTCGGCAAGCTCTGCTTCTTCCGCGTCTATTCCGGCACGCTGGCGGCCGGCTCGGGCGTCTACAACCCGAACAAGGACGCCACCGAGCGCATTGGGCGCATCCTGCAGATGCACGCCAACCACCGGAAGGACCTTGAGGTCTGCTACTGCGGCGACATCGCCGCGGCGGTCGGGCTCAAGAACACCACCACGGGCGACACGCTCTGCGATCCCAAACACCCGATCATCCTCGAGTCGATGGAGTTCCCCGAGCCGGTCATCAACCTGGCGATCGAGCCGAAGACCAAGGCCGGCCAGGAGAAGATGGCGATCGGCCTGGGCAAATTGGCCGAGGAGGACCCCACCTTCCGCACCTACACCGACCAGGAGACCGGCCAGACGATCATCGCGGGCATGGGCGAGCTCCATCTGGAGATCATCGTCGACCGCCTGCTGAGGGAATTCAAGGTCGAGGCGAACGTCGGCAAGCCGCAGGTCGCCTACAAGGAGACCATCCGCAAGATGGCCGACGTCGACCACAAATATGCGCGCCAGTCGGGCGGTAAGGGCCAGTACGGCCACGTCAAGATCCGCATCGAACCCAACGAGAGCGGCAAGGGCTACGAGTTCGTCAACGCGATCGTGGGCGGCGCCATCCCGAAGGAATACATCGGTCCGATCGACCAGGGTATTCAGGGCGCGATGCAGGCGGGCGTGCTCGCCGGCTATCCGGTCGTCGACGTGAAGGTCACGCTGTACGACGGCTCCTACCACGAGGTCGACTCCTCCGAAATGGCGTTTAAGATCGCCGCTTCGATGGCGTTCAAGATGGCCATGCAGAAGGCCGACCCGGTCCTGCTCGAACCGATCATGAAGGTCTCCGTCACCACGCCGGAGGACTACATGGGCGACGTCATCGGCGACCTGAACAGCCGCCGCGGACAGATCCAGGGCATGGACGCCGTCTTCGGCGCGCAGGAGATCCGGGCGTTCGTCCCGCTCTCCGAGATGTCCGGCTACTCCAACGACCTGCGTTCCAAGACGCAGGGCCGCGGCAACTATGTCATGGAGCCCAGCCACTACATCGAGGTTCCGAAGTCGATCGCGGAAGGAATTATGTCCTCCAGGGGCAAAAAAGCCGAATAAGACTTGCTTTTTCCCCTGCGAATTGGTAGAATACAAGCATCAGGCCCGGCGGACTACCAGCGCCGGCACAGGAATATCCCCGTGAATAAAATTCTTGATCATAAGGGAGGAAATTTTCGATGGCAAAGGCACATTTTGAAAGAAACAAGCCCCATGTCAACATTGGTACGATCGGACACGTCGACCACGGCAAGACCACGCTGACCGCGGCGATCACCAAGGTTCTCGCGATGAAGGGCCAGGCCCAGTTCGAAGCGTATGACATGATCGATAAGGCCCCTGAAGAGAGGGAGCGCGGCATCACCATCAACACCGCGCACGTTGAGTACGAGACCGACAAGCGCCACTACGCGCATGTCGACTGCCCGGGACATGCCGACTACGTCAAGAACATGATCACCGGCGCCGCGCAGATGGACGGCGCGATCCTCGTCGTCTCCTCCGCCGACGGCCCGATGCCCCAGACCCGTGAGCACATCCTGCTCGCCCGTCAGGTCGGTGTTCCCTACATCGTCGTCTATATGAACAAGGTCGACCAGGTCGACGATCCCGAGCTGCTCGAGCTCGTCGAGATGGAAATCCGTGAGCTGCTCTCCAGCTACGACTTCCCCGGCGACGACATCCCCATCATCAAGGGCTCCGCGCTGCAGGCCCTCGAGTGCACCAGCACCGACCCGAGCGCGCCCGAGTATGCCAGCATCCTCGAGCTCATGGACGCTGTCGACGAGTATATCCCGACTCCGGAGCGCAAGGCCGACCTGCCGTTCCTGATGCCCGTTGAGGACGTCTTCACCATCACCGGCCGCGGCACCGTCGCCACCGGCCGTGTCGAGCGTGGCCAGCTGAAGACTGGCGACGAGGTCGAGATCGTCGGTCTTTCCGACGAGAAGAAGAAGACCGTCGTTACCGGCATCGAGATGTTCCGCAAGATCCTCGACTACGCCGAGGCCGGCGACAACATCGGCGCCCTGCTCCGCGGCATTCAGCGCACCGAGATCGAGCGCGGCCAGGTTCTCTGCAAACCCGGCTCGATCCATCCGTACACCAAGTTCCGCGGCCAGGTCTACATCCTGAAAAAGGAAGAGGGCGGCCGTCACACCCCGTTCTTCAACAACTATCGTCCGCAGTTCTATTTCCGTACCACCGACGTGACCGGCGTCGTCTCCCTGCCTGAGGGCATCGAGATGTGCATGCCTGGCGACAACGTCGAGATGGACGTTGAGCTGATCACCGAGATCGCGATCGAGGAAGGCCTCCGCTTCGCGATTCGTGAGGGCGGCCGTACCGTTGGTTCGGGCGTTGTCATCAAGATCAACGAATAAGATCCCATAAAGAAGCGGGCGGCCCCCCCCGGGGGCGGGGGGTTTTGTTTTGGGTGGGTTGGTGACAGGCGCCCCGCCCCACACACCGAGCGCGGGGGGGGGGGTGT
>NZ_JAPJQF010000026.1:0-11861 GCF_030825285.1 Anaerotruncus massiliensis (ex Togo et al. 2026) | reverse complement strand
AAACCCCCGGGCCCGCCGGGCGGGGGGGCCGTTTTTTGTCCTTGGGCGTCAATGGGAAACGCCCCCGCCCCGCCACACCGCCGGCGCGGGGCCTCTTTGATCTGATTCAGATGAGCCGGATCTCCCGGAAGCCGGCCCCGCGGGCAAGTTCGCCCAGCCGCTCGATCGTCTCCCGGCTGGGGGAGGGGTGGTTTTCCAGCCGCCCGCGCACCCCCTGGGGGCGGAAGGTGATGAGCTTGAGACGGGTTTCGGCGGCACGCGGCCCGAGCGTCTCCGCGGCGCCCGCGATGACCGCCTCTGCGTCCACAAGGCCGTCGACGACCACGAGGCGCAGTTCTTCCAGCTTGCCTGTCTCGGAGAGGAAGGCGAGGTTCTTTTTGACGGCGGCGTTGTCCGCGCCGGTAAGCGCCCGGTGGACGGCGGGGTCCCAGCTTTTCACGTCCAGCATGACGCCGTCGCAGACCTCCATGAGCGCGGGGTGCCGCGCGAGGTCCGCCGTGCCGTTGCTGTCCATGAGGCAGGTGAGCCCCCGCTCCTTCGCAAGGGTGAAGAGCCCGGTCAAAAAGCCGGGGTAGAGGGAGCATTCCCCGCCCGAGACGGTGATGCCCCGGATGAAGGGGATGTTCCGGGAGACGCGCTCCATCGCGGCCTCCGGCGTCATCCAGAGGACGCGCGGGGAGGCATGGTGGGAGCAGGTGCGGATGCAGTCGTCGCACCAGGCGCAGAGCGCCTCGTCCCAGACGACATGCCCGTCGACCATCGAGAGCGCGCCCGCCGGGCAGCCCGGCACGCAGTCTCCGCAGTGGACGCACATCCGCTGCGTCTCGGGATTGTGGCAGTAGGCGCAGGCGATGTTGCAGCCCTGCACGAAGATGGAGGTCCGGCTGCCCGGGCCGTCCACCGTGCTGAAGGGGATGATTCGGTTGACCGGAGCGGCGTTTTTCATGCCATCCGCACCTTGCGTTCCGCCAGCCGGTTCACGTCGTAGTTGGGCGCGCCCAGCTGGGTCGTGTTCTTGAGGACGACCTCGTGGTTGCGGTATTTCTCCATCTCGCTGCGCTTGACCAGGTAGCCGGTGATGCGCACGAGGTCGGTGTCGGCCGAATAGAAGCTCATGTACTGCACGCCGGTCTGGAAGGCGCCCTTGACCACGTCGAGCAGCGCGGCCGGGTTCTGGGTCACGTTGGAGGCGATGGGGAAGATGTCGCCCACGCCGGTGGGGAAGTACTTGTGGAAGCGGGCGCAGTGGCGCAGATGGTCGGAGAAGGAATCCGGTTCGCCGCCCACGGGGATGCGCACGCCCGACGTGATGCCGAGGTCGGAATCGAGGCCCACCTGCGCATGCAGCATGAATTTGTTGCCGGAGATGGGGGAGTAGGCCGCCGTGAAGGTGGGGACGATGCGCGCGATGGCGTCCATGATCCGCTGCCCGAGATCATCCGCCTCGGGATCGCGGCCGTAGACCTTCCCCTGGTCGGCCATCAGCGCGTTGACGCACTCGGCCAGACCGGTCACGCCAAACATGGGCAGGAAGCGGTCGGGGGAAAGCAGGCCCTCCTTCACGAGGAAGTTGGACTCGAAGAAGCCGGACTGCTCGACGATGAAGCGGATGCGCTCGTTCATGTAATCGGCGATGAGGCCAAGGCATTCGGGCAGAAGCTCCCCGATAAACTGCTCCTCGTTCACCGCCTCCTTGACCAGCTCGGTCAGGGTGACGCGGGTGAGGGTGTAGGCCCCGCCGCAGATCGGCAGGATGTTGTAGCAGCTGGCCACGCCGTAACGGTCGAAGGGGGCGCGGTTGGCCACGTCGTTGCAGATGGCCGGGTTGGAGCAGGCGAGCGAGCACTCAATGGCCTCCTCCATGAAGCCGTCGGGCGTGACGGCCGGATCGTATTTGATGGTCATGTTCGGCACCGTGTTGGCGAGCTCCTTCTCCACCTTGAGGATCAGCCGTCCGGCCCTCGTGTCCCTGGGGCCGAGGTTGGCGTGGCAGAAGGAGTCGGTGATGGTGCGGTCGAGGTAGTTGAGGAAGAGGCGCAGCTTCTTGCAGATCTCCTCGTCGGAGAGCCCGTCTAGGAAGGGGTCGATGAGCGTGTCGAGGCTGCCCAGATAGACCGGGAAGTTGGTGATCGACGGCACGTGGCGGTAGAGGATCATCAGGGCGTTGAGCAGCTCGTCGAGGTCCTTGGGCGGATCCACGCGCAAAAACGCGCTGCCGTTTTTGACGAATTTTTCATAGTCGGGCAGGATGTAGCGCGGACGGTAGGGCGCGCCGCCCTCAAAGAGGTCGTTGATGGCGCCCGTCTCGAAGAAATGCCTGGTGCGCGGCGGGATATTCAGCACGTCCAGCGAGTTTTCCGCCGCCTTCGCAAGCTGCATGAGCTTCTGCTCATGGGTGAGCTCGCGGGATGTTACAATTTTGCGGATATTTTCCAGATCAACCATAATCAAATCCTCCATTCATCCACTGTCGATATGTGAATTGTTTTGTTACAGCATTATCGCCCGATCCGTAGGGCCAGCTCCCTGCGCATCCGCTGCTCCTGCTGCGGCGAGACGGTGATCTTGCCGCGCCGCACGGTCAGGAACCCGTCCTGCTCGAGGCGGCGGATGCTGCGGTTGATGGTGCGCACGCAGAAGCCGGTTTCCTCACAGATGGCGGAACGGGTCATCTCCACGACGACCGGCTCCCCGTCCTCCGCGGGATTTCGCGTGCAAAAGCCGGTCAAAAACTGCAGCAGCCGGCTTTCGCTGTCCAGGAAGAGGAAGCTGCGCTCCCGGGCCGCCTGAAGCAGCAGGCTCTGCATGACCGCCCGCACCCGGGAAAGCATGATGCCGCTGTCCGACAGGATCCACTGCATATAGCTGGAGGCGGGCAGCCGCAGCAGGCGGCAGCGGGTCTTCGCCTGCACCTGCGCGAAGAAGCGGTCGGCGCCGGAAAGCGCCTCGTATTCCCCGAAAAACTCGATCGCGTCGAAATCGGAGAAGGTGTAGGTGGCGTAGCCGGGCTGGATGCCCGAGACGGTGACGCGCCCCTCGAGCAGCACGCAGACGGAGCCGCAGGGGTCGTCCTGGCGGATGATGTGCTCGCCCGCGCGGGCCTCAGCCGTCAGCACGGGGGCGTCGGACGGAAAGCCCGCGAAGAGCTTGCGCAGACGGGCCGCCAGCGGCATGGGTTCTGATTGTAGCCAGTCGGCAAACTGCATCCGTTTTCCGCTCCTCTCAACGCGCGGCCATTCGGGCCGGGGAGGCCGCGTTTTGTGCTTTTCGTTCCTCCATGTTTATTATAGCAACGCTGAAAACGGAAAAAAAGGACACGAGTCCCTTTCTGGATTCTTTGTAGGCATGCACAGCGAACAAGCGGTATGACTGTACGTTTTGCCCAAGCGGAATGGAAAGTTCCGGATTGAAAAAGTGCAATTTGTCCTAAGCAGAAGTTTTGTAGCCTGTGCCAAAAAAGAAAGCCAATATCTGCAATTTCTGAAAAATTTAGAAAGATAGCCTTTACATTTCGAGCGGCTGTGTTATACTGAAACCGTAATCGGTGGGACAAACTGCCCACTTGGAACCGGTGTTTTCCATCTTCGGCGCGTAGGCGCGGCGAGCGGAAAAGCCGGATTTTTTGTAAGCGGAGCGGAGGCGGAAAGCCGCCTCCCATGCGGGAAAGGACGCTGCTGAAATGGATAAGAAAGAATTGGTGCGCCTGGCGATCGAAGCGCGGGAGAGCAGTTATTCCCCCTATTCGAATTTCCGCGTCGGCGCGGCGCTGCTCACTTCGGGCGGCAAGGTCTACCAGGGCTGCAATGTGGAAAACGCCTCCTACGGCGCGGGCATCTGCGCCGAGCGCAACGCCGCCCTGCGGGCGGTCTTCGAGGGGGAGAAGCGTTTTTCGGAGATCGCGGTCGTCGGCTGGCACCGCGACGCGAAGCCGGAGGAGCGGGGCTACGCCTTCCCCTGCGGCATCTGCCGCCAGTTCCTGCGGGAATTCGCCGTGCCGGGCATGAAGGTCTATGTGGCCGTGAGCGAAAAGGAAGCGGATATCCGGGAGTATACGCTGGAGCAGCTGCTGCCCGAATCCTTCGGTCCCGAGGACCTGCTTTGATATCGGTTTGATCCTGCCGGTTTCCGCCGGCAGATTCATTCAAAATGCAATAAAGGAGAAAATTATGAAAAAGACGAAATTACTGAGCACGATTCTGGCAATGGTTCTCGTCGCCGGCATGCTCGCCGCGTGCGGCGGAACCCCCGAGACCCCGTCCTCCACGGCGCCCGCCGAGACGGCTCCCTCCGCCGAGCCCGCTGAGGAGCCCGCGGACGACGCCGCTCCGGCCGACGGAGCATTTTCCGCCGCGCTCGTCACCGACGTCGGCGGAATTAACGACCAGTCCTTTAACCAGTCCGCCTGGGAGGGCATGCAGCGCCTCGAGAGCGACAAGGGCGTCAAGGTCAGCTTCCTCGAGTCCAAGAAGGACGCCGACTACGCGCCCAACCTGGCCAAGGTCACCGACGACGCGCCGGACATCGTCTGGGGCATCGGCTTCCTGATGAAGGACGCCCTGGCCGCGGCCGCCGAGAGCAACCCCGACCAGCGCTACGCGCTCGTCGACGACGTCTTTGAGGACGGCCAGTACCCGAACGCCATCGGCGTGCAGTTCCAGGCGGAGCAGTCCTCCTTCCTGGTCGGCTACATCGCCGCCCACAAGACCGAGACGAACCATGTCGGCTTCCTGCTCGGCATGGAGAGCCCCGTCATGGACCGCTTCAAATACGGCTATGAGGCCGGCGTGCGCTACGGCGCCAAGGAGCTCGGCAAGGAGATCCAGTATGACTTCGCGCTGGCCGAGAGCTTCAGCGACACCGCCAAGGGCAAGGCCATGGCGCAGAAGATGTACACCGACGGCGCCGACGTGATCTTCCACGCGGCCGGCCAGACGGGCAGCGGCGCCATCGAGGCCGCCAAAGAGATGAACAAGATGGTCATCGGCGTCGACCTTGACCAGAACTTCCTGGCTCCCGACAACGTCATCACCTCCGCGCTGAAGAACGTCGGCAACGCTGTTTACGACATCACCGGGCGCATCATGGACGGCGAAGAGCTGGGCGGCACCAACGTCACCATGGGCCTGGCGGAAGGCGGCGTGGGCATCGCCCCCTCCTCCGACAAGCACCTGTCCGCCGAGCTGCTCGCCCAGGTGGACGAACTGCAGCAGAAGATCATCGACGGCGAGATCGTTGTCCCCTACACCCAGGAGGACTTCGACGCCTTCGTGGCCAACCTGTAAGATTCGCCTGTAGAGCGTTATTTGCCCGCGGGGGCTTTTGTCCCCGCGGGCCCAAAAGGGCTGTTATGGCAGATGGAACCCCTTGCGGGTTTCCTGCGGCAGCCCTTTTTTAGCCAGGGGGCGCGGACGCGCTTCCCGGCCCGCCGCGGCCGGGACCCTGATGCAGATTGTTGTTGGCGAGGAGGCAGGTTATGGAAGCGGGAACCCCCCAATACGCGGTCCAGATGAAGCAGATCTGCAAGTATTTCGGCAGCTTCTGCGCGTTGGATCATGTGGATTTGAATGTCAGAAAAGGTACGATCCACGCGCTGCTCGGTGAGAACGGCGCGGGGAAATCCACGCTCATGAACATCCTGTACGGCTTCTACCGGGCGGACGAGGGGGAGATCCTCCTCAACGGGGAGCCGGTGGAGGTCAAGAACCCGAGCGTGGCGATCAAACACGGCATCGGCATGGTCCACCAGCACTTCATGCTGGTGGAGAATTTCACCGTCACACAGAATATCATGCTCGGCGCGGAGACCACGAAGGGCTTCGACGTGCTGGACCTCGAGTCGGTCAAGGCGCAGATCCGGGAGCTCTCCGAACGGTACGGCCTCTATGTGGACCCCGACGCCAAGATCCAGGACGTTTCGGTCGGCATGCAGCAGAGGGTGGAGATCCTGAAAGCCCTCTACCGCGGCGTGGATATCCTGATCCTCGACGAGCCCACGGCGGTTCTGACCCCGCAGGAGATCGAGGAACTGATCGAAATCATGCACCGCCTGGTCGGAGACGGCAAGACGGTCATCATTATCACCCACAAGCTGCGCGAGATCAAGCAGTCCTCCGACTACTGCACCATCATCCGCCGTGGCCACTATGTGGACACGGTGTCGGTCGCGGAGGAGAGCGAGGAGGACCTGGCCACGAAGATGGTCGGGCGCGAGGTCACGCTGCACATCGAAAAAAAGCCCGCCACACCCGGCGACGTGGTGTTTTCCATCGAGGACCTCACCGTCAGGGACAACCGCGGCATCGAAAAGCTGCGCGGCCTCTCCCTGAACGTGCACAAGGGCGAGATCCTCGGCATTGCCGGCATCGACGGCAACGGCCAGAAGGAGCTCGTCGAGGCGATCACCTGCCTGACCCGCTGCGACGGGGGCAGGATCGTGATCAACGGCGCCGAAATCCAGAACACGACGACGCGCAACGTGCTCGACCATGGCATCTGCACCATCCATGAGGACCGCCACAAGCGCGGGCTGGTGCTGAGCTTTTCGGTGGCGGAGAACATGGTGATCGAAAACTACCGCAAACCCCCGTTTTCCAAGGGCATCGTGCTGAATTTCCCCAAGATTCAGGAGAACGCCCAGAAGCTCATCGGGGAGTTTGACGTGCGGCCCGCCGACTGCGCGCGGACCGAGGCGCGCGCCCTGTCGGGCGGCAACCAGCAGAAGGTGATCATCGCGCGAGAGGTCACCAACGACCCCGACCTGCTGATCGCGGTCCAGCCCACGCGCGGACTGGACGTGGGCGCCATTGAATTTGTACATAAGTCGCTGGTGGAGCAGCGGGACCACGGCAAAGCGGTGCTGCTCATCAGCCTGGAGCTTGACGAGGTCATGGACCTGTCCGACCGCATCAATGTGCTCTATAACGGCAGGATCGTCGGCGAAATGGACGCCGCGGGCGCCGATGAAAAGGAAATCGGCCTGCTGATGGCGGGAGGAGGGAACCAGACATGAGGGATCGACTCATCAAGCTGCTCAAAAAACCGATGACCGGGATCCTCATTTCGGTGCTGATCGGCTTCATTGTCGGCGCGGTGGTGCTGGCGGTGGCCGGCTACAACCCGCTGGAGGCCTACGGCGCGATGTTCGCCGGCATGTTCCGGAAGCCGAAATACGTCTCCCAGATCGTCATCAACGCCGTGCCGATCATCCTGACCGGTCTATCGGTCTCCTTCGCCTACAAGAGCGGGCTCTTCAACATCGGCGCGGAGGGGCAGTACATGATCGGCACCGTGACCGCCGCGCTGGTGGGCCGCTACTTCCTGCTGCCGATGGGCGTCCATCCGGCGGCGGTTCTGCTGCTGGCCTTCCTCTTCGGCGGGCTGTTCGGCGGGCTGGCCGGGTGGCTCAAGGCCCGGTTCGGCGTGCATGAGGTCATCTCCACCATCATGCTCAACTGGATCGCCCTCTACTTCAACAACTTCATCCTCACGCTGCCCGGTGTGAAGAAGCCCGGCTCCCAGGCCTCCTACGAGGTCGCGGACACCGCGAAGCTGCTTTTCCTGGGGGACTGGAAGAAGTCGGAAGCGGGCAAGGAGTTCATCAAGTCGAACGCCTTCTGGGGCGATTTCCTGCGCACCGACCTGCACTGGGGCATTCTGCTCGCGCTTGTGGTCGTGCTGCTCGCCTGGTACTACCTCAACCATACGACCAAGGGCTTTGAGCTGCGCGCGGTCGGCGCCAACAAGGACGCCGCCGAATTTGCCGGCATCGGCGTCAAGAAGAACATGGTCATGGCCATGTTCATTTCAGGCGGTATCGCGGCGCTGGCGGGCGCCATCCAGATCCTCGGCACCAATCCCTTCCGCATCAGCGTGCTGCCGGTCACCGAGGGTTACGGCTGGGACGGCATCTCCGTCTCGCTGATCGCAAACAACAATCCGCTCGGCTGCGTGCTCTCCGGCCTGCTGTTCAGCGGGCTCAAGTACGGGGGCGGCTCCATCCAGTCGGAAATCGGCGCGCCGAGCGAGATCATCAACATTATGATCGGCTCCATCGTCTTCTGCGTGGCGCTGGTCTCCATCTACCCGATGATCGCCGAACGGCTCAAGAGAAGGGGTGGTTCACATGTTGAATAACATCCTGCTTGCCATCAATATCACCCTGATGTATTCGGCGCCCCTCATCTTCGCGGCGCTCGGCGGGGTCATCACCCAGCGTTCCGGTGTGGACAACATCGGCATCGAGGGCATGATGACGATCGGCGCGTTCGTCGCCACCGCGGTGGGGTACTTCACCGGGAGCCCGTGGCTCGGATTTTTGATCGGCGGGCTGGCGGGGGCCGCCATGGCGGTGCTCCATGCGGTGGCTTCCATCCACCTGCAGGGCAACCAGACCATCTCCGGCGTCGCCATCAACTTCATCGGCCTGGGGCTGGCGCTCTTCCTGTCGCGGCTCTTCTTCGACGGCGCGACCCAGACCCAGCCGGTGCCCAAAAAGCTGCCGAAGATCCTGTCGCTGCTCGGGATGGACACCTCCAACCTGACCATCAACGCCATCAACATCGACATCACGGTGCCGCTGGCCATCCTGCTGACCGTCGCCATGTGGTTCTTCCTCTACAAGACCAAATGGGGCCTCCGGGTGCTGGCCTGCGGCGAGCATCCCGCGGCGGCCGATTCGCTTGGCGTCAACATCTATGTGATCCGTTACGTCTGCTGCATCCTCTCGGGCCTTCTCGCCGGCTTCGGCGGCGCGGCCATGACGCTGGCGGTCGTCTCCAACTTCAGCCCGACGGTCATTTCCGGCCACGGCTTCATCGCGCTGGCCGCCGTGATCTTCGGCAAGTGGACCCCGCAGGGGGCGCTGCGCGCCTGCCTGCTCTTCGGCTTCGCCCAGGCGATGGTGGTCATGCTCGGCGGGATGGATTACATCCCCTCCCAGCTGCTTGCCATGCTGCCCTATGTGCTCACAATGGTGGTGCTCGTGCTCTTCGTCGGCCGTTCGGAGGCCCCGAAGGCCAACGGCGTGCCCTACCGCAAGGGCGAACGGTAACCCCCGATTGTTTAAAAACGCCCCTGCGAAAGCGGGGGCGTTTTTTTCTTTTTTTGTCTTGACAAAGCGCGGTTGGCCTGCTAGAATATAAGCATAAGATTAATTAAATAAACATATGTTTAAGGAGCGAGGAGCATGATCACTGAACGCGAGCGGCAGATTCTGCGCTGGATAGAGGATAACCCGCTGATTTCCCAGCAGGAGCTGGCCGCGCGGGCCGGGATCGCCCGTTCGTCGGTCGCGGTGCACATCTCCAACCTGATGAAGAAGGGCTTCATCCAGGGCAAGGGCTACCTGCTGCAGAAAAATCCCTATATCGTGGTGGTGGGCGGCGCCAATATGGACATCAGCGGCCGTCCGGACGCCCCGCTCGTGGCGCAGGATTCCAACCCCGGCAAGGTGCGGCTGTCGCCGGGCGGCGTGGCGCGCAACATCGCCCACAACCTGGCGCTGCTGGGGGAGGATGTCAAGCTCATCACGGCCTTCGGGGACGACCCCCACGCCAACCAGCTTGCAGAGGGCTGCCGCCGTCTGGGGATCGATGTGAACGACACCCTGACCGTGCCGGGCGGGACGACCTCCACCTACCTGTTCATCGCCGACCACACCGGCGAGATGCAGCTCGCGATCAACGAGATGGACATCTACGAGGAGCTCACGCCGCGCTTTTTCGAGAGCAAGATGGACCTGATCAACCGCGCGAGCCTGTGCATCATGGACACCAATCTGCCGGAGGAGAGCCTGCGGTTCCTGGCGGAAAACTGCCGCTGCCCGCTCTTCGCCGACACCGTCTCCACCGTCAAGGCGAAAAAGCTGGCCGGGCTCTTCTACAAGATCCACACGATCAAGCCCAACCTCCTTGAGGCGCAGCTTTTGACCGGTATCGAGATCCGCGACGAGGATTCGCTCCGCCGCGCCGCCCGCCGCTTTCTGGACATGGGGGTCGAGCAGGTGTTCCTTTCCCTCGGCTCCAAGGGCGTTTTCTGCGCCGACCACCATGAGCAGTTCCACCTGCCCGCCTATCCCTCCCACATGGTCAACAGCACCGGCGCCGGCGACAGCTTCATGGCAGCGCTCGCCTGGGGCTGGCGGCAGGGCTTTTCGCTGCGGGACTGCGCCAAGGCCGGGCTGGCCGCGGCCGACATCTGCATCGAAAGCGCCGAGACGATCAGTCCGCGCATCAGCGCGGAATCCATCCTGGCAATCACGGGGGCGCCCACACCGACCCCCGATGAATAAATCAAATTGACGAGAAGGAGTGTCCGTATCATGAACCGTCTTGAAAAATACCTCGAAGTTTCCCCCCGTATCCGGGAGGCCCTCGACAACAACCGTCCGGTGGTCACGCTGGAATCCACCATCATCTCCCACGGCATGCCCTATCCGCGCAACGTCGAAACCGCCCTCAAGGTGGAGGAGGTCGTCCGGAGCTGCGGCGCCGAACCCGCGACGGTGGCCGTCATCGGCGGCAAGCTGAAGGTGGGCATCTCGGAGGAGGAGATCACCCATCTGGGCAAGAAGGGGCTCGGCGTCATCAAGGCCAGCCGCCGCGATCTGCCGGTGCTCTGCGCCCGCGGCGAGGACGGCGCCACCACGGTGGCCGCCACGATGATCCTCTCCGCGCTGGCCGGGGTCCAGGTCTTCGCCACCGGCGGCGTGGGCGGCGTGCACCGCGGCGCCGAGACGACGATGGACATCTCCGCCGACCTGGAGGAGCTGGCCGAAACCCCCGTCATGGTGGTCTGCGCCGGCGCCAAGTCGATCCTTGACCTCGGGCTCACGCTCGAATACCTGGAGACGAAGGGCGTCACCGTGCTGGGCTACCAGACGGAGGAGCTTCCCGCCTTCTATACGCGCAAGAGCGGCTTCAAGGTCGATTACCGCATGGATACCCCCGAGGAGATCGCGGCGGCGTTTTCTGCCAAGGAGGACCTGGGGCTCCGCGGCGGCATGCTGGTCACCAACCCCATCCCCGAGCAGTACGCCATGGACCACGACTACATCTCCCGCACCATCGAGGACGCCTGCGCCGAGGCCGCGCAGAAGGGCGTCAAGGGCAAGGAGCTGACCCCCTTCCTGCTCGACCGGATCCAGCAGATCACCGCCGGCAAGAGCCTCGAAGCCAACATCGAGCTTGTGTATAACAACGCGCGGCTGGCCTCGCGGATCGCTGTTGAGCTCTGCAAAAAATAAAGGCGGCATTTGCCGCCCGTGAGCGTCGGAGGTTGCCGCGCTGCGACGGCCCGCAGGCCTAATGCCGGAGGCGTGTCCCGCCGACGGCCGCCCGGCGGAATCCTCTTGAGTTTACCGCGCTGCGCCCGGCGGGGCGTAGACGGGAATTGCCGCTTTCCAAGCGGCAAGAAATACGAGCGCGTTCCGCCGCGCGGCACGGGTTCCTTTTCGGACGGACGAAAAGGAACGAAAAGTCCGCCTAAGAACCCTCCGCCGGGTTCTTAGGGATCTCCGGGAGTACCTTGCCATAACCCGCGGACTACCGTCACTCCCCACGGGTACACCAGCTGAAGGCTCAATTCAGGTTGCGGGCGCTCCCAACGATGAAAACAACGGCGCGGCGAGCTTGCCAGGCAGGGGTACACGCATCGGCTTGACCGATCGCGGGGTCGGTTGCGGGCAGGGGCCGCAACTGACGTGCGCCCTGCGCTCCCAACGACCGAAACCGGATGGCTCGCCGGGGACACCCGACGGAAAACAACGCTCGTTCCGGGCGTTCGCGCGCTCTGCGCGCGTGCGCGGCGGAGCCGCGCAGTTTTCCGCCTTCCCGTGGGACATGCGAGCGAAATAAAAGCGGCCG
>NZ_JAPJQF010000098.1:0-3489 GCF_030825285.1 Anaerotruncus massiliensis (ex Togo et al. 2026) | reverse complement strand
AGCAGAAAGGAATTGTTTGACAAGCTTTGCAGATCCGTGCCGGAGCAGACCGCCTCCTCGCACCCGGAGGCGCCCTCCGCGCCCGCCGAACAGCCGGGCATCGAGGCCGAGCCGCCGCCGGAGGAATCCCTTTCCCCGGCGCGGACGGCAGAGCTGCTGGCCGCCGCGCTCCGGGAGGGGGACGTCCCCGCGCTCGAGGCGCTGGCCAATCCCGCCTTCGGCGTGGAGGGCAAGCTCGACTACTGGAAGGCGGTTTCAATCGACAGCGTCTCGCATGGGGAACCGGAACAGGACGGCGAAGATTGGCTCTGCCGATTCACGCTGGAGGTGTCCGACCCGGGCGAAACGCCTCTCAAGACGGGTGAAAACGCCTGCATCGCGCGGATCGGCTGTGCGCCCTACGGCATGTGGGACCGCTATTCGGTGCTGTCCTTCGCGCCCGCGGGCAAGGAGATACCCGGCACGGAGCTGTCGCGGAGCGCCGCCGCGCGGCAGGTCCGGTGGATGCGCGATTTCGCCTTTTTCGAGACGTTCGACGACCCGGCGGAGATCGACCGTGGGGCGCTGCTCGACTTCCTGCTCGGGACGGCCGCGCGGGACTATCCCGAGGAGGAGGCGACCCCGATCGGGATTGGCTCCGGCCTCGGCTATACCCAGGCGCAGCTCGACGCGGTCGCCGGGAAGTATTTTGGTTTGGACGGCTTCGTCATGACCGATTCGCCCCTCTACGACGCGGAGAGCGGCTGCTATGGGCTCAACGGGCACGGCGGCGGCTACCGCAACGAGCGGATTGTGCGGATCGACGAGGGCGCGGACCGGTGCGACGTCTGGATCGAACAGTACGGCGAGCCGTTCCAGCTCCTGCCGACCGGCGCCCTCCGGTATACCCTCGCGCCCAACGGCGACGGCAGCTTCCGGTATCTCTCGGTGAAGGCGTTCCCGGCTGTGCCGGAATCATAGCGGAAAGAGGTGATCGCGGGCAATCCGGCCCGTTCACATAACAAAACGCGGGGATCAAAACACGGCCCGGTTGGTAGTCCGGGCGCGGCGGAAGCCGTCAGTAACCTGCCTCCTAAGGTTGTCCGTTCCCCGCGGCGAACACTCTTTTAGGAGGAACGGCAAATGGACATTCGCGGCAGGACAACGGTTTATTTCGAGGACCCGTTCTGGGTCGCGGTTTGCGAGGTTTCCGAGGGCGGAAAGCTGCGCGCCGCGCGGGTGGTGTTCGGCGCGGAGCCGAAGGACTACGAGGTTTACGGGTATTTCCTCGATCACTGGCGAAGGCTGCGGTTCAGTCCGCCCGTCCCCGATGGGGAAAGCGCCGCAAGGCAGATCAATCCCAAGCGGATGCAGCGGGAGATCGCGCGCGGGCTTGCCCGGACGGGAACGGGGACCAAGGCGCAGCAGGCGGTGAGCCTGATGCGCGAGGAAGCGGCGCGCGAGCGCAAGGTGAACGCAAAGGCGCGCGCCGAAGAGGAAAAGGCGCAGCGGTACGCGCTGCGCCAGCAGAAGAAAAAGGAAAAGCACCGGGGCCGCTAGGCCCCAGAAGAGGGAAGGGGGCTTTGCGGATTTCTGCAAAGCCCCCTTCCCTTATCCAAAACGTTGCTACTGGTGACACATTTCGCCACAGGCTGATCAGATCCTGCTATCCTTGTAAGGGCCACATGGCTCAAAAACTTACAAGGAAGGTGAAGGGATGCCGATTGACGGGGATATTCTCAAAGAACTGCGCAGGGACCAGGGCTATAATCAAGAAGAGATGGGGCGAATATTCGGGCTGTCTGTGAAAGCCTACTCGAGCCGGGAAACGGGACGGACGAAGATCAGCATCGAAATGCTGGAAAAGATGGCGGATCATCTGGGCACCTCAACCGATTATCTGTTGGGACGCACAGCGGTTGAAAAGCCCTACCCACCACGGCGGCGCAGGTAAAAAGGAACCCCGGGACGGCGCGCCGTCCCGGGGTTCCTTTTATGTATCGTTTAGTCTCCGTCGAACACCGTTTCGATCAGCCGGTCGGAGCAGTCGGGCGAATAACGCCACCGGTTCAGGTGCCCCTCCGTGAGAAAATAGCGGGTGGGCTGGGCGCGCCACGAGGCCTCAAAGGAATCGACGATGATGAGCTTTACCTTCATCTTTTCCGGGATGAGGCTTTTGATATAGACGCTCGCGTGCTGGCCGACGGCCACTCCCTCGCGCGGTTCCGCAAGCCCGGCGAGGTTGGGGGAAAGCTCGACGAACACGCCGTATTCCTCCACCGAACGCACGATGCCCGCCACCGTCTCGCCCGCCGAGAACATGGCGGCGTTTTCGCTCCAGGTGCCGAGCAGCTCCTTGTGGGAGAGGGAGACGCGCCCGCCCGGTTCAAGCGCCTTGACGACCGCCCTGATGTCCTGCGCGGGGGAGAAGCGGTCGCGCGGGTGGGAGATTCGGCTGATGGAGATTGCGTCGATCGGGATGAGGGAGGGGATGCCGCAGCCGATATCCACGAAACACCCGAACGATTCCAGATGGGTGACACGCGCGTCGATGATGTCGCCGGGGACGAGGGACGCGATATAATTGTCCTGGCACTCCTGCTGGACCGCGCGGCGGGACAGCTGGGGGATAACGGTGCCGTCGGACGCTTTGACAAAGCCGGTGATGCGGTAGCAGACCGGTTTGTTGACTCTGGAGATGATGGCGATGTCGCGGGTGGTGCCCTCCGCGATCCCGAGCGCCGCTTCGTCGCGCGGGATGATTCCGCGCCATGCGCCCATGTCCACAATCAGGTTGTGGTCGGGGTCGCAGACGACCGCGCGGCTTTCCAGGATGCGCCCCGAGGCGTGCGCCTCCTGAAGGGCGCTCAGCGAGTGGAACGCCTGCCGGTTCGCCGGGGTATCTATCAGCAGTCCTTCCGGTTTGTAGTTTGGCATTTTGTGAGCCCTCCTCTTTCAACATACCCCATTTATATGAGCGCGTGGGGCGGAATAGAAGATGGATTTGCCTTTGGATTGCTGCTCGGGGAGCGGCGAAGCCCTCGTTGATTTGCCGCGTTGCGCCCGGCGGGGCTTTAGATGCGCTCCTCGCCTGCGGCGAGCGCCGCAGAGCGGCGACGCGCATTCAAAGAGGGCCACAGGCCCCCTTTGGATTCCCCGTAGGGAGTCGCCATGCGACCCGGCCCTGCGGGCCGGAACCCTAAGCGGAGCCGCCTTCGGCGGCAAAAATCGCGAGCGCGTTCCGCCGCGCGGCGGTTTTGGGTTTTCCGCCCTGCGGACGGACGGCCTTTTTCGCGCCCCTCCGGGGCGTTCCAGATGTGCCGCCTGCGGCGGCGGAGATTGCCGGGTCCCGCCCCGGCGGTGGTTCTGGATTTGCCGCGCTGCGCCCGGCGGGGCTATCGCGGGAATTGCCGCTTTCCAAGCGGCAAGAATGACTAGCGCGTTCCGCCGCGCGGCACGGGTTCCTTTTCGGACGGACGAAAAGGAACCAAAAGTCCGCCTAAGGGGGCT
>NZ_JAPJQF010000025.1:0-35691 GCF_030825285.1 Anaerotruncus massiliensis (ex Togo et al. 2026) | reverse complement strand
GGGGGGCGTGCTCGAGGGGGCGGCGCCGGGGACGGTCCTCGTGGACATGAGCTCGATCGCGCCGGGCGCTTCGCAGGAGATTTCGGCGGCCTGTGCGGAAAAGGGGGTCAAAATGCTCGACGCGCCGGTGAGCGGCGGCGAGCCCAAGGCGGTCGACGGGACGCTGTCGATCATGGCGGGCGGCGAACGGGCGGTTTTCGACGCGGTCAGGCCGGCGCTGCTCTGCATGGGCGCGAGCGCCGTCTGGTGCGGTGAGATCGGCGCGGGCAACACGACCAAGCTCGCCAACCAGGTGATCGTCGCGGCGAATATCGCGGCGGTTTCCGAAGCGATGATGCTCGCCCGCCGCGCGGGGGTGGACCCCGCGCGGGTATTCGACGCGGTGAAGGGCGGGCTCGCGGGCTCGGCGGTGCTGAACGCCAAGACGCCGATGATGCTTGAACGCAATTTCGCCCCGGGCTTCCGCATCGACCTGCACGTCAAGGACCTCGGCAACGCGCTCGAGACAGGACACGCCGTCGGCGCGCCGCTGCCGCTGACCGCCGCGGTCATGGAGATGATGCAGACGCTGCGCGCCGACGGCCGCGGCGGAGACGACCACAGCGCGCTGGTGGGATTTTATGAGAAGATCGCCGGAGAGACGATCGCTTAGGGGGGCCTCGCCCTAAGCGCCGTTTCCGGGGACTTTGAAAGGTACCCCGCGCCACGCTTCGTCAAGCGCGGAACAAAAAAACGTCAGGCGGCCGCCCGTTTGGGCGGCCGCTCCTTTTATGCGGGTTATGCAGGCGCGGAAGGGGGATATCGGCAAAAAAGGCGGCGCGCATCCCGGAGGGCAGCCGCCCGTCGGCCCGGAATGCACGCCAATCTGCGAAAAGAGAAAAGAAAGGGACAGAGAAAAAAGAAGGAAATAGAAGTGGTCAAATATTGAAGAGCAGTTCCCCATAGGTCGGGAAGGGCCAGTATGCCTTGCCGGTGAGCGATTCGAGCTCGTCTGCGGCGGCGCGCAGCTCCTGCATGGCGGCGAAGAGGGCGCCCGCGCAGAAATCGGCCTGCTCCTTGGCGGAGGGGAGCTCCCCGAGCCGCCGGAGCTGCTCTTCCAGAAGCTCGGTCCTGCGGTAGACGCCTCCCTCCAGCTCCGAGAGCCTGCCGAGCAGCTCGCGCTCCATGACGCAGCCCAGCTCGCGGTCGAACGACTGCTTGGCCAAGGCGGCGGCGGTGAGGTCCTTCACGTAGGCGTTGACCGCCGGGAGGATCTCCTTGCGCGACATCTCCAGCATCGTCTGCGCCTCGATCGCGAGGGTCTTGGCGTAGCTTTCCAGCAGGATTTCGTAGCGGGAACGCATCTCCGTCTCGGTAAAGATCTGATGCCTGGTGAAGAGCGCGATGTTCTTCGGGCTCACAAAACAGGGGAGCGCCTCGGGGGTGGTGCGCAGGTTGAGCAGGCCGCGCTTTTCGGCCTCCCGCTTCCACTCGTCGCTGTAGCTGTTGCCGTTGAAGATGATGCGGCGGTGCTCGCGGATGACCCGCCTGATGAGGTCGTGCAGCGCGCCGTCAAAGTCGTCCGCATTTTCCAGCGTGTCGGCGAACCGGCCCAGCGATTCGGCCACGATCGTGTTGAGGACGATGTTCGGCCCCGAAATCGAGAAGGAGGAGCCGAGCATGCGGAACTCGAACTTGTTGCCGGTGAAGGCGAAGGGGGAGGTGCGGTTGCGGTCGGTGGCGTCCTTGGGGAAGCGCGGGAGGACGTGCACGCCCACGCGCAGCTCCCCGGCGCTCTGTGGGTCGTAGGGTGTTCCGCTCTCGATCGAGTCGAGGATCCCGGTCAGCACGTCGCCCAGGTAGATCGACACGATGGCGGGCGGGGCCTCGTTTGCGCCGAGGCGGTGGTCGTTGCCCGCGCTCGCGACGGACACGCGCATCAAATCCTGGTAGTCGTCGACCGCCTGGATGACGGCGGCGAGGAAGAGCAGGAACTGCGCGTTCTCCTGCGGGGAATCGCCCGGCTCGAGCAGGTTCTGCCCCGCGTCGGTGGAGAGGGACCAGTTGTCGTGCTTGCCGCTGCCGTTGACTCCCGCGAAGGGCTTTTCATGCAGCAGGCAGACCAGCCCGTGACGATCGGCGACGTTCTTCATCAGCTCCATGACGAGCTGGTTGTGGTCGGTCGCCGCGTTGGTGGAGGTGTAGATGGACGCCAACTCGTGCTGGGAGGGCGCGACCTCGTTGTGCTCGGTCTTGGCGAGGATGCCCAGCTTCCACAGCTCCTCGTCCAGCTCCTTCATATAGGCGGAGACGCGTGGCTTGATCGCGCCGAAATAATGGTCCTCCAGCTCCTGTCCCTTGGGGGGCTTCGCGCCGTAGAGGGTGCGCCCGCAGAACACCAGATCCCGCCGCTGCCGGTAGAGGGCCTTGTCGACGAGGAAATACTCCTGCTCGGGGCCGACGGTGGTGACCACCCGCCGGACCCCTTCGTTCCCGAAGAGGCGCAAAATGCGCAGCGCCTGCCGGTTAAGCGCCTCCATTGAGCGGAGCAGGGGGGTCTTCTTGTCGAGCGCCTCGCCCGAATAGGAGTAGAAGACGGTGGGGATGCAGAGGGTGCGGTCCTTGATGAAGGCGTAGGAGGTGGGGTCCCAGGCGGTGTAGCCGCGCGCCTCGAAGGTCGCGCGCAGGCCGCCGGAGGGAAAGCTCGACGCGTCCGGCTCCCCCTTGACGAGCTCCTTGCCGGAAAATTCCATGATCACGCTGCCGTCGGAGGAGGCGGAGATGAAGCTGTCGTGCTTTTCGGCGGTGACGCCGGTCATCGGCTGGAACCAGTGGGTGAAATGGGTGCATCCGCGCTCGACGGCCCAGTCCTTCATGGCGTTGGCCACGACGTTGGCGATGTTGACGTCGAGCTTCTTGCCGTTCTCGATCGTGTTCCGGAGGGCCCTGTAGGTCTCCTTGGGCAGGCGCTGCCGCATCGCGCGGTCATCGAACACCATGCTGCCGAAGATGTCGGGGAGTTTGTTCGCGCAGTTTGCAGTCATGACAGATGCTCCTTTCATTTCGCTGGCGCAAAAAAGAAATAAAAAAGAGGCGCCGCGGGCTGGAACCCGCAGCGCCTTTGCTGTGCATGTCGTTATTATAGGCGGCTGGAATCCCGATGTCAATGGGGTTTTGTAAAGTTGGTGCGATTTATCCGTTTAACCTGCCGAATCATTTGTGAGTTTCGGTGAATCTGCCAAAATCGCAGGATTTGCATGACAAATATGCAGGATTCTCTTGACACACCTGCATATTTCCCGGTATAATCAATAGGAACAAAGGCGTTCGTCAAGGACGCGCCCGCTCTGCGGCGCGTCCTCTGGTGGGCGTCTTCTTTCATTTTTGAAAGAAGTGGTGGAAGCGATGCAGAAAGAGAGAAAACGAGAGGGAGACGTCCGGATTCCGTCCGGTTGCGCGATCTCGGGGATCTTCCGTCGGGACGGCAGGCGGATCGGCGGGGAAAAGATCGTCGAGTCGATCTCGGTGATGCACGACCGCTCCAACGGGCTGGGCGGCGGCTTCGCCGGGTACGGCATCTACCCCGAGTACAAGGACCTCTATGCGTTCCACGTGTTCTATGAGTCCACCGCCGCCCGGCAGGAGTGCGAAGCGTTCCTCGAGCGGCATTTCGACATCGTGAACCTCTCGAAGATCCCGGTGCGCAGGACGCCCCGGATCACCGACGAGCCGCTCATCTGGCGGTATTTCGCCGCGCCGCTGCCGACGAGGCTCGCGGCCAGCCAGCTCGACGAGCGGGAGTTCACCGCGCGCTGCGTCGTGCGGGTCAACAGCACGGTCGACGGGGCGTACATCTTTTCGAGCGGCAAGAACATGGGCGTCTTCAAGGCGGTCGGCTACCCCGAGGACGTGGGGGCCTTTTACCGTTTGGAGGAGTATGCCGGCTACTGCTGGACGGCGCACGGCCGCTACCCGACCAACACGCCCGGCTGGTGGGGCGGCGCGCACCCGTTCGCGCTGCTCGACTACTCGGTCGTCCACAACGGCGAGATCAGCTCCTACGACGCCAACCGCCGCCATATTGAAATGTTCGGCTACCGGTGCAATCTGCTGACCGACACCGAGGTCATCACATATGTGATCGACTACCTCGTCCGCCGTCAGGGCCTCTCACTCGAGGAGGCGGCGAACGTGATCGCCGCGCCCTTCTGGTCGACGATCGACGGTCTTCCCGCCGAAAAGCGGGAGCGCATGACCTACCTGCGCAACGCTTTTTCCTCCCTGCTGATCACCGGCCCGTTTTCCATCCTGCTCGGCTTTACGGGCGGCATGATGGCGCTCAACGACCGCCTCAAGCTGCGGTCGATGGTCATCGGCGAAAAGGGCGACACGACCTATGTTGCCAGCGAGGAATGCGCCATCCGCGCGGTCGAGCCCGCGCTCGACAAGCTTTGGGCGCCGCGCGGCGGCGAACCGGTCGTCGTGACCCTGAAGGGAGGCGTACGGTGATGGAGGCATTTGGCTTCTTCTATCCGGAATACGAGGTGGTCCGCGACGGCGGCCGCTGCACCGTCTGCCGCGTCTGCGAGCGGCAGTGCGCCAACGGGGTGCACACTTACGACCCCGAGCGGGGCGTGATGCTGGCCGACGAGACGAAATGCGTCGACTGCCAGCGCTGCGTCTGCCTCTGCCCGGCGCGGGCGCTCAAGATCGTGGAAAGCGGCAACACCTTCAGGCGCGACGAGAATTGGACCGCCCCGGCCATTTCGGAGGTCTGCCGGCAGGCGGGCAGCGGCGGGGTACTGCTCTCCTCGATGGGAAACCCCGGGAAATATCCCGTCTACTGGGATCGGATGCTGATCAACGCCTCGCAGGTGACGAACCCGCCGATCGACCCGCTGCGCGAGCCGATGGAGACGCGCACCTTCCTGGGCGCGAAGCCCCAGAGGATCGAGCGGGACGAAAAGGGGCGGATCAAAAACAACCTCGCCCCCCAGTTGGAGCTGGAGGTGCCGGTTATGTTTTCCGCGATGAGCTACGGCTCGATCTCCTATAACGCCCACGCGGCGCTCGCGCGCGCGGCGGAGGAACTGGGCACCTATTATAACACTGGCGAGGGCGGCCTGCACGAGGACTTCTACCGCTACGGCAAAAACACCATCGTGCAGGTGGCCTCGGGACGGTTCGGGGTGCATAAGGACTATCTGAACGCGGGCGCGGCGATCGAGATCAAGATGGGGCAGGGGGCCAAGCCGGGCATCGGCGGGCACCTGCCCGGGCGGAAGATCGTGGGCGACGTCTCCCGTACCCGCATGATCCCCGAGGGGTCGGACGCGATCTCACCGGCGCCCCACCACGACATCTATTCGATCGAGGACCTACGCCAGCTCGTCTATTCCCTCAAGGAGGCGACCGGATATCAAAAGCCGGTCATCGTCAAGATCGCGGCGGTCCACAACGTCGCGGCGATCGCCTCGGGCGTCGCGCGCTCGGGCGCGGACGTCATCGCGGTCGACGGGTTCCGGGGCGGCACCGGCGCGGCGCCCGCCCGCATCCGCGACAACGTGGGCATCCCCATCGAGCTCGCGCTGGCCGCCGTCGACCAGCGGCTGCGCGAGGAGGGTATCCGCGGGAACGTGTCGGTCGTCGCGGGCGGCTCGATCCGGTCCTCCGCCGACATCGTCAAGGCCGTCGCGCTCGGCGCCGACGCGGTCTATATCGCGACCGCCGCGCTGCTCGCGCTCGGCTGCCGCCTCTGCCGCTCCTGTCACCAGGGCCGCTGCAACTGGGGCATTGCAACCCAGCGCCCCGAGCTGGTGCGCCGCCTCGACCCGGAGGCCGGGGCGCGGCGGCTGGTAAACCTTGTCACCGCCTGGAAGCACGAGATTGAGGAGATGATGGGCGGCATGGGCATCAACTCGATCGAGGCGCTGCGCGGCAACCGGCTGATGCTGCGCGGGATCGGCATGACTGACAGGGAGCTTGAGATCCTCGGCATCCGGCACGCCGGGGAATAGGAGGGATCCACATGAGGATCACGGCGGGAAACATGCATTTCCGGGAGCTCAATGAGCAGATCCGCGCCTGCCCCGACGCGGAGATTGAGATCGACGGCTGCCTCGGGCAGCGGTATATCGGCAGCGGGCTCGCGGACAAGACACTGCTGGTGGGCGGGATCCCGGGCAACGCGCTGGGCGCCTACCTCGACGGCGGCACGATCGTGACGGAGGGCAATGCGCAGGACGCGGCGGGCGACACGATGAACGACGGGGCGATCATCATCCACGGCTCCTGCGGCGACGGCGCGGGCTATGCCATGCGCGGCGGGAAAATCTATATCCACGGGGACGTGGGATACCGCGCGGGCATCCACATGAAGGCCTACCGCGGAAAGCTGCCGGTCCTTGTCGTGGGCGGCACGGCGGGCAGCTTTCTCGGGGAGTACCAGGCGGGCGGCGTGATCGTCGTGCTCGGCCTGCGCAGGCCCGCCGGGACGCCGCTCACCGGCTATTTCTGCGGCACCGGCATGCACGGCGGGAAGATGTTCCTGCGCTGCCCGGAAAGGCCGGAAGGCCTGCCGGAACGCATCCGCGCGGCGGAGGCCTCCGCCGCCGACCTTACGGAGATCGGCGGGTACCTGGACGAGTTCTGCGCGGCGTTCGGCGAGGACCGGCGGGAGCTGCTCGCCGAACGGTTCTGGGTGCTCACGCCGGACGGCGAAAATCTCTACCGGCGGCTTTATACGAGCGTCTGATCCGTGCTGTCATGCCCATAGACCAATCCCCCCGTGAACGCGGGGGCCGGAAGGAGACTGTCAAATGGATACCACCGTATCGGAGGTCCTCCGGTTCGTGGAGGAAAACGGCGTGAAATTTGTCCGGCTGGTCTTCTGCGATATTTTTGGCGCGCAGAAGAACATCGCCATCATGCCCTCCCAACTGAGGCGCGCCTTCGGACAGGGCGTCTCGTTCGACGCGTCCGCGGTGCGCGGCTTTCTGGACGTGACGGAGAGCGACCTCTTCCTGGTGCCCGACCCGGGCACCCTGTCGGTGCTGCCCTGGCGGCCGGCGCAGGGACGGGTGGTGCGCTTTTTCTGCGGCATCCGCTACCCGGACGGCAGGCCGTTCGAGGGGGACGGGCGCGGGCTGCTCGCCGAGGCCGCCGCGCGGGCGGGGCGAGAGGGCTTCACCTGCAAATTCGGGCCCGAGTGTGAATTTTATCTCTTCACGACCGACGAGGAGGGCTACCCCACCCGCACCCCGCACGACCGCGCGGGCTACTGCGACCTCGCGCCCTGCGACCGGGGGGAGAACGTGCGCCGGGAGATCTGCCTGACGCTCGAGGAGATGGGGCTTTCGCCCGAGCGGTCCCACCACGAGCAGGGCCCCGGTCAGAACGAGGTGGACTTCCACTGCGCGGGCCCGCTGGAGGCGGCCGACAACCTGATGGCTCTGCGCATGGTCGTCAAGGCGGTGGCGGCGAAGAACGGCCTCTACGCCTCCTTCCTGCCCAAGCCCCTCGAGGGGGCGAGCGGCAGCGGCCTGCATGTGAACCTCTCCCTCTGCCGGGAGGGGCGCAACCTCTTCGACCGCTTCGGCGTCCGCCCGGAACCGGAGGCGCTCGGCTTTACGGCGGGCATTCTGCGCCGCGCGCGGGAGATCACCGCCTTCCTCAACCCGCTGGCCAACTCCTACCGGCGGTTCGGCGCGTTCGAGGCGCCGGGCGTGGTGAGCTGGTCGGGGCAGAACCGCTCCCAGCTCGTGCGGGTGCCCGCGGCGGAGGGGGAGTCGAGCCGCATCGAGCTGCGCTCCCCCGACCCGGCCTGCAATCCCTACCTTGCCTTCACGTTGCTGATGGAGGCGGGGCTCGAGGGGGTGCGGGAGGGTCTGGAGCTCTGCCCGCCCGCCGACTTCGACCTCTACGGCGCGAACGCGGCGGCGCTCGCGGGATACGAGCGCCTGCCCGCCTCGCTCGGCGAGGCGCTCGCGCTCGCGTCGGAGAGCGGCTTCATCCGCCGGGCGCTGCCCGGGCGGATCGTCGAAAACTTCCTCGCCCACAAGCGGCGGGAGTTTGAGGAATGGGAAGCGGCCGAGGACAAATTCGGCTTCGAGCTTGAGCGGTATTTCGGGCGCACCTGAAGGGGCGGGCCGTTTTGACGGAAGGGGGTGTCGGGTTTGGAGGAGCGGATGCTCTTGGTTTCAGGGGAGAGGGGCCGCGCCGCGCTCGAGGGACTCATGCGCGAATGCGGTTTTTCGGCCGTGCGCGCCGCCGGAAGCGGCGGCGAGGCGCGCAGGCTGTTCTCGGAGGGCGGCTTTGAGCTGGTGCTCGTCAACACCCCGCTGCCCGACGAGTTCGGGAGTGCCCTGGCGCTCGAAACCGCGCGCGAGAGCGACGCGGGCGTCGCGCTGCTCGTGAACGCCCCGCAGGCGGACGCGGTTTCCGCCGAGGTGGAGGACTTCGGCGTCTTTGTCGTGGAAAAGCCGTTTTCCCGGCCGATGCTCTTCCAGTCGCTGCGGCTGGTGCTCGCCTCCCGCCGCCGGATGCTCGGCCTCCAGCGGGAGAATGTCCGCCTCAACGAAAAGCTCGAGGAGCTGCGGCTGGTCAGCCGCGCCAAGGGGGCGCTCATGCGGGTGCTGGGGATGACCGAGCCGCAGGCGCACCACTACATCGAGAAACAGGCGATGGACCTGCGCGCCACGCGGCGGGAGGTCGCGCGGAGGATCCTCGGCGCCTGCGACGAATAGACATATCCCCGCCGCGCGCGGGAAAGCTAGAATGACCGAACGGGAAGGGAAGGCGGAAAAACCGATGGGCAAACAGGAGACCAGCTATATCTTTGTGACGGGGGGCGTCGTTTCGGGGCTCGGCAAGGGCATTACGGCGGCGGCGCTCGGGCGGCTGCTCAAGGCGCGCGGGCTCACCGTGGCGGCGCAGAAGCTCGACCCCTACATCAACGTCGACCCGGGCACGATGAGTCCCTACCAGCACGGGGAGGTCTTCGTGACCGAGGACGGGGCGGAAACTGACCTCGACCTCGGCCATTACGAGCGGTTCATCGACGAGGACCTCAACCGGTTTTCCAACCTCACCTCGGGGCGGGTCTACTGGAATGTGCTCAACAAGGAGCGCGCGGGGGAATACCTCGGCGAGACGGTGCAGGTGATCCCCCACGTCACCAACGAGATCAAGTCGTTCATCTATTCGGTCGGCCGCGAGACGGAGGCCGACGTGGTCATCACCGAGATCGGCGGCACGATCGGCGACATCGAAAGCCAGCCCTTTCTCGAGGCGATCCGCCAGATCTCCCGCGAGCTCCCGCGGGGGCGGTGCCTCTTCCTGCATGTGACGCTCGTCCCCTACCTCAAGAGCTCGGGGGAGCACAAATCCAAGCCCACCCAGCATTCGGTGCGCGAGCTGCAGGGTATGGGCATCATGCCCGACATCATCGTGGCGCGCTGCGACGAGCCGCTCGAGGAGGGCCTGCGGCAGAAGATCGCCCTCTTCTGCAACGTCGAGCCCGACTGCGTCGTCGAAAACCGCACCCTTCCCGTCCTCTACGAGGCGCCGCTCATGCTGCACGGGGCGGGGCTCGACGACATTGTCTGCCGCAGGCTCGGGCTCGAGGCGCATGGGGACGGCCTCGGCGAATGGACCGCCATGTGCGGGCGGATCGCGCGCGCGACCGAGCCGGTGGAGATCGCGCTCGTCGGCAAATACGTCGAGCTGCACGACGCCTACCTTTCGGTCGCCGAGGCGCTGCGCCACGGCGGGTACGAGTGCGGCGCGCGCGTCGTCATCCGCTGGGTCGACTCCGAGACGCTCACCGACCGCAACGTCGCCGAGCGCCTCGCGGGCTGCGGGGGGATCATCGTGCCGGGCGGCTTCGGCGGCCGCGGCGTCGAGGGGATGATCCGCGCGGCGCGCCGTGCGCGGGAGGCCCGGATCCCCTATTTCGGCATCTGCCTCGGGATGCAGGTCGCCGTGATCGAGGCGGCGCGCTCGCTGGCGGGCCTCGCGGGGGCCGACTCCCGCGAATTCTCCCCCGGGGCGGAGCACTGCGTGATCGACCTCATGCCCGACCAGCGGGGCGTCGTGCCCAAGGGCGGCACCATGCGGCTGGGCGCCTATCCCTGCGCCGTCGCGCCGGGCAGCCTGCTGGAAGAGGCGTACGGTGCGCGGGAGATCCGCGAACGCCACCGCCACCGCTACGAGGTCAACAACGACTACCGGGAGCGGCTTGTATCGGCCGGGGTCCGGCTGTCGGGCCTTTCGCCCGACGGGCGGCTCGTCGAGGCGGTCGAACTGCCCGGCCACCCCTTTTTTGTCGGGGTGCAGTACCATCCCGAGTTCAAATCCCGCCCCAACCGGGCGCACCCGCTCTTCCGGGAGTTCGTCGCGGCGAGCCTGCGCGCGGGGCGCGGGGCCGGGTGAAATTTGCCTTCGGCGGTTGACACGGAAAAGCGCCGGTGCTATACTATGGAAAAATCCAGAAACCGATGAGCGAGAGTAGTAGGGACCGCCGGGTGTGTCCAGAGAGCCGACGCGGGTGGGAGTTCGGCAGCACAGGCGATTTTGAATGGACTCGCGAGGGCGGCCCGAAACCGGGAGGGAGTAGGCGCCGACGGGGATCCCGTCCGTTACCAGGGGGTGCGCGTGCCTGCGCGCAGAACGAGTGGGCGGTTTCGGCCGCCAATCTGGGTGGTACCGCAGAAGCAAAGGCTTTTGTCCCTGTTTTGGGACAGAAGCCTTTTTTGACGCAATTTTGCCGAAGGGAGTCGATAGAGATGTCAAAGGGACGGTTCGGCGTCCACGGGGGACAGTATATCCCCGAGACGCTGATGAACGCTGTGATCGAGCTGGAGGAGGCTTACGCCCGCTGGAAGGACGACCCGGGCTTCGTATCCGAGCTGGAGGGCCTGCTCAAGGATTACGCGGGGCGGCCGTCGCTGCTCTATTACGCGGAAAAGATGACGAAAGACCTGGGGGGCGCGAAGGTCTACCTCAAGCGGGAGGACCTCAACCACACCGGCTCCCACAAGCTCAACAACGTCCTCGGGCAGGTGCTGCTCGCCAAGCGGATGGGCAAGACCCGCGTGATCGCCGAGACGGGCGCGGGACAGCACGGGGTCGCCACGGCGACCGCGGCGGCGCTGATGGGGATGGAATGTGAAATCTACATGGGCGAGGAGGACACCGTCCGCCAGGCGCTCAACGTCTACCGGATGGAGCTGCTCGGCGCGAAGGTGCACCCCGTCAAAACGGGCACCCGCACCCTCAAGGACGCGGTCAACGAGACGCTGCGCGAGTGGACGGCGCGGGTGTCGGACACCCATTATGTGCTCGGCTCGGTGATGGGGCCGCATCCCTTCCCGACGATCGTGCGGGATTTCCAGAGCGTGATCGGCCGGGAGGTCCGGGCGCAGCTGCTCGAGAAGGAGGGCCGCCTGCCCGACGCGCTGCTCGCCTGCGTGGGCGGCGGCAGCAACGCGATGGGGCTCTTTTACGACTTTATCGGCGACCCCCAGGTGCGGCTGATCGGCTGCGAGGCGGCCGGGCGCGGGGTGGAGACGGGCGAGACCGCCGCGACGATCGCGGTGGGCACGCCGGGGATCTTCCACGGCATGAAGAGCTATTTCTGCCAGGATGAGTACGGGCAGATCGCGCCGGTCTACTCGATCTCGGCGGGGCTCGACTACCCGGGCATCGGCCCCGAGCACGCCTGGCTGCACGATACAAAGCGGGCGGAATACGTCTCGATCACCGACGACGAGGCGGTGGACGCGTTTGAATACCTCTCCCGCACCGAGGGGATCATCCCGGCGATCGAAAGCGCCCACGCGGTGGCCTACGCCAGGAAGCTCGCGCCGCGGATGGGGAAGGACCAAATCGTGGTCGTCAATCTTTCGGGCAGGGGCGACAAGGATGTCGCCGCCATCGCCCGGTACAGGGGGGTAGCGCTCTATGAGTAAGCGGATTCGGGAGGCGTTCTCCCACGGCAAGGCGTTCATTCCGTTCGTAACGGCGGGCGACCCGTCGCTCGAGGTCACCGCGCGGCTGGTGCCCGCGATGGCGGCGGCCGGGGCCGACCTCATCGAACTGGGGATTCCCTTTTCCGATCCGGTGGCGGAGGGCCCGGTCATCCAGCAGGCCGACGAGCGCGCGCTCGCGGCGGGCGCGACCACCGACCGCATCTTCGAGCTTGTGCGGCAGATCCGCCGGGAGACGGACGTCCCGCTCGCCTTCATGACCTATCTGAACCCGGTCTTCACCTACGGGGCCGAACGGTTCCTCAAAGCCTGCGGGGAGACGGGCGTCGACGCGCTGATCGTCCCCGACATGCCCTTTGAAGAGAAGGGGGAGCTCGCCCCCTTCTGCAGGCGGTACGGCGTGGACCTCGTGTCGCTCATCGCGCCCACCTCCAGAGAGCGCATCCGCATGATCGCGGCGGAGGCGGAGGGCTTTCTCTACTGCGTCTCCTCGATGGGGGTGACGGGGGTGCGCAGCCGGATTACCACCGATATCGGCGGCATGGTCGCCGAGGCGAAGCGGGTGTCCGACGTCCCCTGCGCGGTGGGTTTCGGCATCTCGACCCCGGAGCAGGCCGCCGAAATGGCGAAGCACGCCGACGGCGCGATCGTCGGCAGCGCGATCGTGAAGCTCGCCGCGAAATACGGCGCGGACTGCGTGCCCCATGTGGAGCGGTACGTCCGCGAGATGAAGGCGGCGCTCAACCTCGGCTGACCCGCCCCGCCGGCTCGGCGGAGATGGAAAAACGGCCGGTCCGCGAGGGAACGGACGGGCAAAAAATTTTCTGCGGGCGGTGTCCCTTTTTGGGGGCCGGGATGGTTTGTAGTATTAGGTGGTTCCGATGCTGCCAGATGTTGTCTGCCGTTTTGGGATTGTTCACAATTCGGTCATAAGAATAACATTTTTGCCACAGGAAAATCGGGTATCATTGGAACACGGACAGAGAAGGGCGGCGACCCGCCGCACGACAGAGAAACTGATTTTTTCAAGGAGGTACCCTACATGAAGAAGCTACTGAGCATCTGCCTCGCGGTGCTGGTCGTAGTGGGCCTGATGCCCGTCTACGCGCTGGCGGACGACGGCGATCCGGTCGGCGACCCCACAGGCGGATCGGACATGACGGTGTACACCGTCAATGCTGCCGCCACGGGCGGCAGCATTAGCATCTCGTCGGCCACTCCCGACGCGGTGACCGGAGCCGGCCCTTGGACCGTCGCGGCCGGGACGGTGATCAACGTCACGGCCACCGCGGACGAAGGCTATGAGTCCGTCCCCACGACCCTGACGGCCACGATGGGCGGCCAGACGACCGATATCACGGGCCCGTTTGCGGTCAGTGGAAATGTGTCCATCCACGCGACCTTTGAAAAGAAAGAAACGAATGAAATTGTTACGGGAGCTCCCGAACCTAGAGCTACGACGCATACGGTCAACATCCCAGCCCCAAGCAATGGTTCGATTGAGGTGAAGGTGGATGGCAATACGATCAGCAACGGCGCTTCGGTTGAGGAGGGCAAAACCCTTTTCATCACGGCGATGCCAGCGAACGGCTATGAGCTGGAAGAGATTTCGGTTCTGGTTCCCATAACGGGTGGGCTAACGACGGACAAGACGTCCCAAACCAGCCCGATGTCCTATGTGGTTGGCCAGAAAGAATTGACAATAGCAGCTACGTTTAAGAAGACGACGGCGACGGATGTCACTGTAACGATCAACAAGACTGGCGATGGCACAGTGGCCGTAACAGATGTGGGCACAAACGCGGCGGTTGCCAACGGCGGCACGGTTGCACAGGGCAATAACATTAAAATTGTTGTAACGCCGAATGCTGGAAGCAAAATCACGGCATTCTCCATCGATTCTGCGGATCAGACGCCGATTACTGACACCGGGATGACTGTGGGGAGCTATCAGGCTAACAGCAATGTCACGATTAATGTGACGTTTTCAGAAATTACTCAGGAAAATCGGACCATTACGATTGATTCTAAAGGCACTGGCACCGGAACGATTGCGGTAACGGATATCGATGACAACAACAAGTCCATCACCAATGGGGCGACTGTCCCCAATGGACACAAAATTAAAGTTGTTGCGACCCCTGCCTCCGATAGCCTTTTGAAGAGCTTTTCTGTTGGAGCGGCTACCCCGGATTTGAAGGATGGCAAGCAGGCTGTTACCGTCGACAACTATGAGGTGAACGAAAACATTACGGTTTCGGCAACCTTTGACTTGGTTCCTGTTGCCGCGACCCATGCCGTCAAGTGGAAGGCAGGCAGTAATGGCACCATCAAGGTGACGGTAAACGGAACTGAGATCAAGAGCGGCGACCAAGTCGCGGAAGGTTCGAAATTTACCGTTACGGCAACGCCGGATAACGGCTATGTGCTCGATAAGCTCACGGTCACCGGAGCGACACAGGACGGCGATACTTCCACCTATACAGTTGGAACTTCTGATGTCGATATTTCTGCGACCTTCAAGTATAATGGAGGCACTTCCGCTCCGTCGTATGTCTACCGCCCCATCGGCGTCTACGACGACGACGGCGACTGGCTGGAGGATAATTCCGGCAGCAGCTTCCCGCGGCCTTCCAGCGACGGCAAGGTCGTGCTCGACGGCGTGCTCCCGAACCAGACCTTCTATATCAAGCTGGGCGATGCGGGCAACGACTACGTCACCGAGTTGAGCGGCGGCGGCAAGGCCCGCGCGAGCCAGCTTGTCGACGACAACCTCTTCAAGATCTCGGTCGACAAGGACGGCGACGGCAAGTCCCTCATCAGTAAGATCGAGCAGGTGGAGGAGAAGCGCCTGGGCGGCATGACCCGAGCCAGCTACCTGAAGGTCACGCTGAAGGACATGACTTCGACCGACGAGCGCAAGGCGAACGCCGAGATCGAATTCAAGGCGAAAAAGGATAAGGACGGCAGCTGGAAGAAGGGCGAAACCGCCATCCTGAACCTCAACATGTGGATCAGCAACAAGAAGGTTTCCGGTTCGGACGGCGATGCCGACACGGGCGAGAAAATCTACTTCAGCCCCGAGGCCAACGAGAACAACGTCCTCATCTGGGGCGACGACCGCGCGGCGCTCGAGTTCACCGCCGACGACGACGCGAAGGACTTCTACGCGCGCCTGTCCACCAAGTCGATGAGCGACATCTATTCCGAGTACGGCGATCCCGTCGACGCAGACCTGTGGTTCTATGACTTCGTCGGCAATCCGAGCATCCCCTCGACCTCCCGCGCCTATCTGACGCTGGGCATCCCGTGGGACGATGACGACGACTACACCCCCAATCCGCACGACGTCTATATCTACCGCCTTGACAAGGACGGCTACCTCGAGGACGTGACCGCGATGTTCACCTACTCGGAAGACGACCGCGAGATCGAGGGCTGGACCACCCGGACCCGGACGCTCGGCACCTACATCGTCTCTGACACCGAGCTGGATATCGACAGCTACTATGACGACGATGACGATACCGAGGTCCCGTCGATCGACGTTTCCAACAACCAGAAGCCGGTCCCGAACACCGGCCGTTAAATCAAAAATCTCTTCCGAAAGGCCCCGCGGGCATTGCCCGCGGGGCCTTTTTACGTCTTGCCGCGAAAAAATAGAACCGTGTCAACAGAGAGAATCCGACCGAATTTATGTGCATATTGCCAAAATGAATTCCCTTGACACGGGATATTTTGTGTGCTATATTCATAGTAGATTGTCGACATAATTTATACGCTATGACGACGAAGAGAATACCGAGAAGGGTGGGGTATCAATTGACGCACATCAGAAGGGACGTCCCGCGCTGCGATCCCGCGCTGCTGCGCGCATACGAGGGACAGGCGGCCGCGACCGTCCATGAGGCAATGGGCCGCAGGGGCGCGCTCGATCCCGCAATCAAACCGCTCGCGGCGGATATGACCGTCTGCGGCCGCGCGCTCACCGTGCGCTGCCACACGGGCGACAACCTGATGCTTGTCAAGGCGGTCAGCATGGCTGGCCCCGGCGACGTCATCGTCGCGGACATGGGCTCGGCGGTCGCTTCGGGGCCGTTCGGCGAGGTGCTGGCGGTGGAGTGCATGGCGCGCGGCGCTGCCGGCCTGGTGGTGTCCTGTACCGTACGCGACAGCCGCGAGATCATCCGGATGGGCTTCCCCGTCTTTTCCGCCGGGCTCTGCGTGCGCGGGACCGCCAAGGCGACGCTCGGCACGATCAACCACCCCATCTGCATCGGCGGCGAGATCGTCCGGCCGGGCGACCTCATCGTCGGGGATGCGGACGGCGTCGTGGTGGTCCCGCTGGAGGAGGCGCCGGACATCCTGCGGCTCGCCGAGGAACGGACGGCCAAGGAGGCGGCCGTTATGGACCGGCTCCGCGCGGGGGAATCGCTCTTTGACATCTACGGGTACCAGAGGGTGTTCGACTCGCTGCACTGTGTGGAAGAATAAGGGCTTTTCTGCATACGATTTGTCGAAAATGTTTCGTTCCAGTGTATGATCAGATTGTACAGTGTGAAGATTTATAGTATAATAATACTTTAAGGTGCTTGTCTTCGCATGGATCATCTATGAGCGCAAGTTACATTGGAGGGAATAAACATGGCAGACAGATCGACAGGAGCGGCCGGACGGGCGTACGATTACCTTTACAGCGGGATTTTATCGGGGGAATTCCCACTCGGGTCCCCGATTGCGGAGGTGGAGATCGGCGAGGCGCTGGGCCTGAGCCGTTCTCCGGTGCGCGAGGCGCTCAAACGGATGGAGGCGGAGGGACTGGTGTCCCATTTCCCGGGAAGGGGAACCTTTGTCACCGATATCACGCAGCGGGACCTCGAGGAGATCTTCGAGCTGCGGATCATGTTCGAGCTGCATGCCCTGCACACCGCCTGCCGGTACTTTGATGAGGAGATGCTGGACCGACTGGAACAGGCCTTTTTGGATCTGAACGAAAACTCCGACCCCCAACAGTATTATGACGCAAATCATCTGCTGCACACGTCGATTATTGCGTATGGGGGCAACAGCAGGCTGGAAAAGTTCTACGACATGCTTACGGCGCAGTTCGCGATTGTGAACCGCATTTCCGCGCGGGACCCCGAGCACTTCAACGCTTCCAAAAAGAAGCACCTGAACATTATCCGGGCGTTGAAGCAGCGGGATGAAGCAAGCGCCGAACGGTATCTTTTCCAGCATCTCAACGAGGTCCGCGACCGGACCATCAAGGAGTATTCGGAGCCGTTCCCGATCAAAAAGGCCCGCTCCCTCCCGGCCAGGCGGCTGGAAAGCGAATAGCGGCGCGCGGCGCGTCCCGAATCAAACGCGCCGCCGCCGATCTGCTTCCTCATCAGTTTCAAAAGGCGTCCCGCGCCCTCCCCGGTATCCGGGGAGCGGAGTGGGACTGGACCGGAATGAACCTGGTGGGGATATTTTTTTACAAGGGGGCTTTTCGATGAGGATCGGAATGATCGGACTGGGCGCCATGGGGCTGCCCATTGCGAAGCGGCTGCTGGGCGCGGGGCACGAGCTGTGCGCCTTTGACCTCTCCCCGCGCGCCGCGGGCGAGGCGGAAGCGGCGGGCGCGCGCATCTGCCCGACGGCGGGGGAGGCCGCCGCGGATACCGAGGTGCTTTTCTGCTCGCTGCCAAATGCGGCGATCGTCCGGTCGGTGCTCGAGGAAATCCTCGGGCGGGAGTCGATCGGCGCGTCGGTCATCGCCGACCTGAGCAGCATCGCGCCCGAATCGGCGCGGAAATTTTCCGAGATGGCCGCGGCGCGTGGGATCACCTACATGGACTGCCCGGTGAGCGGCGGGGTCGGCGGCGCGGCCGCCGGAACGCTGACCGTCATGGCGGGCGGCCCGGACCAGGCGTTCCTGCGGATGCGCCCGCTCTTCGAGACGATCGGCAGGAAGATCTGCCACATCGGGCCGGTCGGCGCCGGCTCGGGCGTCAAGATGGTCAACAACTACCTGCTCGGCTGCAACATGGCGGCCGCCGCTGAGGCGCTGGTGCTCGGCGCGAAGATCGGGCTCGGGCTCGACACGATGTACGAGATCATCCGGGAGAGCTCGGGGCGCAGCTTCATCATTGAAAACAAGATCCCCAACTTCATCAAAAAGAGGTCCTTCGAGGGCGGCTTCGCGGTGGATTTGGAATACAAGGACCTGGGGCTCGCCGTCGAAACGGCAAAACAGCTCTCGATGCCGATCCCGATGGGGAGCACGGCGGTGCAGATGTTTGAGGCGGCGCGGGCCAAAGGATTCGGCAGGCAGGACATCACCTCGCTCTTAAAAATCTGGGAAGAGCTGATGGACACCGAGGTCAGATAGGGGGAGACGGCATGAAACCGGTTGCGGAGACCGCACGGGAATTGGACTACGACTATGGGCATATGACGCTGGGGGAGTGCATCCGCGTGGCGGAGGAGACCCGGATGAGCGTCGGAGAAGTGATTTTGCGGGAGGCGGTGGACAGCACCGGCCTCACCGGCGAGCAGGTCGCGGCGAGCATGGAGGAGGCGTTCGCGCACAACCTCTGCGCCGCCGGGATCGGTGCCACGACGGGCAGGAGCTTCCTGCTCGGCGCGGTGGGGCAGGACCTCGCGGCGGAGGACGGTGCGAAGATCGCCGGGGATCCGTTCGTCGACCGGATCGTTACATACACCCTTGCGGCGCAGGTGGGGAACCACACGATCGGGCTGTGCCCCTGCGCCGGCACGGGCGACGCCTGCCCCTACACCGGGTTCGTCAAGGCGGTGAAGGAGTTCTATACCGACAAGGACCTGATCACGCGGGTCATGGCGGTCATCCTCAAGATCGGCGGCATCTTCCGGGTGGGCAAGCGGACGACCGGCTGCAACATGGAGGGGATCGGCGCGGGCGCGGCGGCCTCGGCGGCCGCCTTCGTCGAGCTGGCCGGGGGAACCCCCGCTCAGATGGAGCGGGCGGTCGTGCTCGCGATCTCCCCGACGATCAGCGTGCCCTGCACCCCGCGGGTGCTCGTGCCCGGGCTGTGCGCCACCCACATCGGCGGCGGCATCCTCATCGCACGCCTGGCAAGCCAGCTCGCGATGCACACCTCGATCCCCTCGACCGTCCCGGTGGACGTGATGATCGCCATGGCGGCGCAGTGCCATCTGGCCTCCGCGAAGCACGTCGTCCCGGTGACGATCGAATACATGGAGCCCTTCTTCAAGCACGACGAGCGGGTGGAGGCGTACATCGACCCGGCCGTGCGGGAGGCGGAGAAGCTGCGGCAGGAGGAGCTGATCGTCCGTGCGGCCGCTGAGAGCCGCGAGCTCGCGCGCCGCGCCAACCCGATCACCAAGCCGTTCGCGGAAGCGGTCGTCGGCGGCAGCAGCCAGGGGGTCGGTTCCCCGACCAACTGCGGGAGGATCGCGCACTTCCTGTCGGAGGGGCGGATCAAAAAGGTAAAGATCGAGCTCTATTCCGAGCTCTTCGCCCGGCGGGCGATCAACGTGCCGGGCATCCTGATGGCCGCGGTCGACGGGGCGGGCACGAGCGACGCGGACGCCTACAGGGAGATCCTGGCGGAGGTGCGGCGGCGCGGGATCGAGGTGGAAATCCTCGAGGTCGACGAGCCGTCGGTCCAGCGGGTGACGATCGAGGCGGAAAAGCAGAATTCCATGGTGGATTCCCTCAACCGCGGCGGCGCCCGGCTGGTGCTGCGGGACGCCAGCCCCAGCGTGGAGCGCGCGCGGGAGATTGCGGAGGAGCTGAACATCGTGCTGATCGACCAGTGACCCGGCGGAAGATTTTTGCGGGCGAAGCCTGTCTAAATATGTCGACATTTTGTCGATCCAAATTATACAATATTTGCAAAGAGATCAAATATCTGGAATTGGCCCGCGCGGAAGGGAAGGTGACGGGATGGGCGTCGTGAACAGGCTGGTCGGCGGCATGCCGATCCCCCGGATGGTCCGGGTCCGACAGGAATTCGACGGCGCGCGCCTCACGGACGTCGGCGGCGCGGTGCGGGAGACCCTCCGCGGGAGCGGCGTCCTGCGCGGCGTGAAGCCGGGCATGCGCGTCGCCGTCACCGCCGGGAGCCGGGGGATCGCGAACATCGCCCTCATTCTCCGCACGATCACGGAAGCCCTGCGGGAGGCGGGCGCGGCCCCCTTCGTCGTGCCGGCGATGGGCAGCCACGGCGGCGCGACGGCCGAGGGGCAGCTCGACGTGCTGCGCAGCCTCGGAATCACCGAGGATTACCTGGGCTGTCCGGTCGAGTCTTCGATGGAGGTCCGGGAAATCGGGCGCACGCCCGACAGCCGCCCGGTGCAGATCGACGCGCGCGCCGCGGCGGCGGACGGGATCGTGGCCGTCAACCGCGTCAAGCCCCACACCTCCTTTACCGGCCCCTACGAGAGCGGGCTCATGAAGATGCTCGCCATCGGCCTTGCAAAACAGGCGGGCGCGGAGGTCTGCCACCAGGAGGGCTACGCCAACATGGCGGCGAACATCGAAAAATACGGGCGGGCGATCCTCCGCGACGCGAAGGTGCTCTTCGGCGTCGCCATCCTCGAAAACGCCTACGACCAGACCTGCGAGGTCACGGCGCTGCCCCCGGAAGAGATCGCAAAGCGGGAACCGGCGCTGCTTTTGCGGGCCAAGGCGCTCATGCCGGGAATCCTTCTTCCCAACGTCGACGTGCTGGTGGTCGACCGGATGGGCAAGAACATCAGCGGCCTCGGGATGGACCCGCATATCACCGGCTGCTTCGCCACGGGCTACGCGAGCGGGCCGCCGCGGCCGGGCAAGCTGGCCGTCCTCGACCTCACCGACGAGACCCACGGCAACGCCAACGGCATCGGCGTGGCGGACGTGACCACCCGGCGGCTGCTCGAGCGGTTCGATCCGGAGGTCACCTACCCCAACGCGATCACGGCGACCCTCACCCAGGCGGTCCGGATGCCGCTGGTCATGGACAGCCACAAACTGGCGATCCAGGCGGCGATCAAGACGGCGCCGGGGTTTGACAAGGCGCGCATCCGTATGGTGCGGTTGCGGGACACCCTGCATCTGAGCGAAATCTTCATCTCCGAGGCGATGCTCCCCGACGCGGCGGCCAACCCGCGCGTCGAGGTGCTGGGGGAACCGGAGGAGCTCTCCTTCGACGGGGAGGGCAACCTCTTTTGAACCGGTCGTTCCGGCCCAGACGGGCCCGACAATAAAGAATCCCATGCAGGAATTGACGAAAGGGGAGATGTATTTGCGAACGGAAAAAGTTGCAGTCATCACAGGCGCTACCCGGGGCATCGGGAACGCGGTCGCTCTCCAGCTGGCAAAGGACGGCTATGCGATCGTCGGATGCGGGACCATGGACCCCGCCCGGGCGGAAGGGCATATGAAGGAGATCGCGGACGCGAGTCCGGAATTCCTCTATGTGCAGGCCGATGTTTCCAGGGAGGAGGACCGCAGGAACCTGATCGACAGGACGCTCGAACGGTTCGGACGGATCGACGTGCTCGTCAACAACGCCGGGGTCGGCTCCCTGGTGCGCACGAACATCCTCGATGTGACCGAGGAGAGCCTCGACCGGGTGTTCGGCATCAACCTCAAGGGCTACCTCTTCCTGGGGCAGCTGGCCGCCAAGCAGATGATCAAACAGGTGGAGGCGGGGGACCCCGCGCCCAAGCCGGTGATCATCAACATGTCGTCCATTTCGGCGTACACCCTCTCGGTCATGCGGGGCGAATACTGCATGTCCAAGGCCGCCATCGCGATGCTGACCAAACTGCTCGCCTTCGCGCTGGCCGACTACGGCATCAACGTCTATGAGATCCGCCCGGGCAACATCCTCAGCGACATGACCCTGCCGGTCAAGGAGCATTTCGACAAGCTGATCGCCGACGGCCTGCATCCGCTGCGCCGCTGGGGGACCGGCGAGGACTGCGCGAAGGCCGTCTCCGCGATCTGCAAGGGCTACCTGCCCTACACGACCGGCTCCGCCATCGACGTCGACGGCGGCTTCCACATGAAATGGATCGACTGAATATCCGCCGGGGCGCCCGCGGCGCGGACGTCCCGCACACAACAGCCCTCCATGCGGCGCATGGAGCTATGAAGAGGAGGCGCAAAAAATGAAAAGAAACAGACTGCTCAGCATGCTACTCGCGACGGTGCTGGTCCTGACGATGCTTGCCGGCTGCGGTTCCGAGCCCGCCCCGGCGGCCACGCCGGAACCCGCCGCCCCCGCGTCGGAAGCCCCGGCCGCGGAGCCCGCGGCCCCGGCTGAAGAGCCCGCCGCCGAGAAGTTCGTCGTGCTCAACAGCACCAAGGGAATGGATAACCAGTACTACGTTGAGCTCGACCGGGGCGGAAAAGAAGCCGCCGCCCAGCTCGGCATGGAGTATGTGACCCTCTCCGCCGAGAACAACGAGCAGAAGCAGGTCGCCGACCTGGAGTCCGGACTGGTCACCTACCAGCCCGACCTCGTCATCATCATGCCGATGAGCCCGTCGATCGTGCCGGCGCTCTGCGATCTGTGTGAAAACGCCAAGGTCCCCTTCATCACCCTCTTCGACTACCCCGAGGGGATGGATTTCACCGCCTACGAGTACCATCTGGCCCACCTGCTGACCGACCTCTACCAGGAGGGCAAGACCGAGGCCGAGTACCTCTTTGAGGCGATGGGCGGCGAGGGCGGCATCATCGCCATCGACGGACCTGCCGGCAACACCACCGCGGTCCGCCGCCATGAGGGCCTGCTGGACGCCATGAAGGAGTATCCGGGCATCACCCTGCTGGAGTCCCAGCCCGGCGATTTCGACCGTTTCGCGGCCGCCCCGGTGTTTGAGGACATGTACATCAAGTACGGCGATCAGATTGACGGCGTATGGTGCGCCAACGACGATATGGCCATGGGCGTCATCGAGATCCTCGACGGCGTCGGCAAGCTGGGACAGGTCAAGATCAGCGGCCTGGACTGCCTGCAGGATTTCCTCGACCACATGAAGAAGGGCAACACCTGCGTCAGCCTCAGCGGCGACGCCCCCGGCATGCAGGCCCGCGCCGTCTGTTTCGGCTATGACTACCTGACCGAGGGCATCCGCCCGGTCACCGACGAAAACAAACACGCGATCTGGGATCCGCCGGTCGTGACTCCGGAAAATGTCGACGAGTACTACGACCTGTGGTATGGCTCGAAAGCCGCCGGCCGCGACTGGACCGCCGACAGCAAGGTCAAACATCCGGCATAAACGGAAACGCCGGCATCAAAAGATTCTCTGTTGCGGCAGGCATACCCCGCGTCCGCAGGGTATGCCTGCCCGCAGATCACGACATCGGAAGCCAACGCTGCTGTGCGCAGCCCCACGGCGGGCTGTGCCGGGCGGACTGCCCGGCTTCCCATCTATAGCGGGAGGAGCGTAGCAAGTATGCAACAGACCGACGACAGGCAGAGCATCCTGTCCATGCGCGGCATCCGGAAAAGTTTTGCCGGCGTCCAGGCGCTCAAGGGGGTTTCGCTGGAGCTCTATCCCGGCGAAGTCCTGGGGCTGATCGGGGAAAACGGCGCCGGCAAGAGCACCCTGATGCGCGTACTGATGGGGATTGAAAAACGAGACGCCGGGACGATCCTGTGCCACGGGGAGGAACTGAACCTGACCAAGCCGATCGAGGCCTATGAAAAGGGGATCGGGATGGTGTTCCAGGAGCAGGCGCTCTTTCCCAACCTTTCGGTGGCGGAGAACATCTTCCTCGGGCACGAGGAACATTTGCAGACGGCGGGCTTTTTGCACTGGAGCGAGATGTATCGCGAATCGAAGATGGTTTTGGAGAAGGTCGGGCTGGCGAACCTCGACCCGAGGACCCGCTTGAGCAGGCTGAGCTTTTCCCAGCGGCAGATGGTGGAGATCGCCCGGGTGCTCTATACGGCGCTGCACACCGACCGGCAGGTCATCGTGATCCTCGACGAGCCCACGGCCGTGCTCTCGCCCAGCGAGGTGGAAAACCTGTTCGCCATCATCAACTCCCTCCGGGAACAGGCCGCGTTTATCTTTATTTCGCACCATCTGGAGGAGATCGTGGAATACACCGACCGCGTGGCCGTCATGAAGGACGGCTCCAACGTGGGCGATGTCATGACCAGGGATGTGGATATCCGGATTCTGCAGGAAATGATGGTGGGACGCGAATTCTCCACCGACTTCTTCTTCGCGCAGGAGCTGCGCGTGCCGGAGGACGAGGTGGTCCTGCGGCTGGAGGGCGTTACCAACAAGGAAGTAAAGGACGTCAGCTTCAGCCTGCGCAAGGGGGAGATACTGGGGATCGCGGGGCTGATGGGATGCGGCAAGGAGGACCTCTCCAAAATCATCTTTGGGGACTCTCCGGTGGAGAAGGGGACGATCACCGCCGCCGACGGCAGCCAGCTGGGCAACAGCATTGCCCTGGCGGTAAAGGCGGGGATCGGCTATCTGCCCAGCGACCGGCGCAATGAAGGGATTTTGGGCGTCTTATCCGTAATCACGAATACGACCATCGCCAACCTAGACAGTTTTACCAGGGCGCTTGGCTTTATCGACCAGCGCCGGGAACAGCAAGGCGTGGATGATTATATTAGCCGGCTGAAAATCAAAACCCCATCCGGCAGGACAAAAATCATGAATCTATCGGGAGGCAACCAGCAGAAGGTCATTTTGGCGCGCTGGCTGAGCCTGAAACCCCGGATTCTGCTGATGGAACAGCCCACGAGAGGCATCGACGTCGGCGCGAAGCAGGAAATTTACCGGCTGATGCGCGAACTTGCCAACGAAGGAATTTCCATTCTAGTGGTATCCGACGAAATGCCGGAGCTGATCGGGCTGTGCAACCGCATCGTCACCATGAGACGCGGCGCCGTCACCGGCGAAATTGACTGCCAGAAGGAGGTTAAACCGAATGAAAGGGACATCATCCGCTACATCGCATAAGACCGCGCCGGCCGCCCGCCGGGAGATCGACTATTCCCTGATCATCGCGCCGGCGGCGCTGGTTGTCTGCGTAATCTTTTTTACCATCATGAACCCCCGCTTTATTTCGCTGGATAACCTGATGAACATCCTGCGCCAGGGCGGCCCGCTGTTTATCGTATCGTTCGGCCTGGTCGGGGTCATCCTGATCGGAAGCATCGACATCTCGTCCGACGGCCTGCTCAGCCTGGCCGGCGTCTCGGCGGTCATGCTGGCCAACATCGTCCAGGACGGCGGCGGCTGGCTGAGCGTGCTGCTGGGCACGGGGATCGGGCTGGTGTTCGGCGTGTTCATGGGCTTTCTGGTCTCCTATGTGCGTCTGCCCTCCTTCCTGGTCACCTACGGCACCTCGACCATCTGCCGCGGCATCGCGCTGATCGTATCGGGCGGCATCGCCCAGAACACCATGTTCGTCCAGTTTAAGAAGCTGGGGTCCGGAAGCGTCGGCTTCCTGCCGACGCTGGCGATTTTCGCGGCCGTGATCCTCATCTTCATGGTCGTCCTCACGACCAAGACCAAGTACGGCCGGTCGCTGTACGCCATGGGCAGCAACGAGCGGGTGGCCGGGCTGTGCGGCCTGCCGACCCGCAAATATAAGATGATCGCCTTTACCGTAGCGGGCGCCTGCACCGGGCTCGCGGGCGTGCTGATGAGCGCGCGTCTGGGCGCGGGCACCCATTCCCAGGGCCAGGGCATGTCGCTCGACGCGATCGCCGCCGTGGTCATGGGCGGCACCTCCCTCAGCGGCGGCAAGGGCAGCGTCACCCGCACCATCACCGGCGTGTTCGTCATCCTGATGCTCAACAACGGCCTGAACCTGATGGGCGTCTCGCCCCACGTCCAGATCCTCGTCAAGGGCATCGTCGTGATCCTCGCCGTGGCCGCCTCCTCCGACTGGAAGAGCAAGGACATCGTCAAGTAACCGCAGACAACGCGGAAGGGGGAGATTTTTATGAAAGACACCATGAAGGCGGTCGTCTTCAAGGAGCTGGGCTCGGTGGTCCTGGAGGACCGCCCGGTCCCCGCAATCCTGCACCCGAAGGACGCGATCGTCCGGGTGACGCTCGCGGCGATCTGCTCGAGCGACATCCACATCAAGCACGGCATGATCGCGAAGGCGAAGGAGGGGGTCATCCTCGGCCATGAGATGGTCGGGGAGGTCGTCGAGACGGGAAGCGGGGTCGAAAAATTCCACAAGGGCGACCGCGTGACCGTCAACAACGAGACCTTCTGCGGCGAGTGCTTCTTCTGCCGCCGCGGATACGTCAACAACTGCTCGATGGAGGGGGGCGGCTGGGCGCTCGGCTGCCGCATCGACGGCGGGCAGGCGGAATATGTGCGCGTGCCCTACGCGGACAACGGCCTCAACCACATCCCCGACGCGGTGTCGGACGAGGCGGCGCTGCTCGTCGGCGACGTGCTCGCCACCGGGTTCTGGGCCGCGGAGATCGCGGAGATCAGCCCGGCGGAGACGGTCGCGGTGATCGGCGCGGGACCCACCGGGCTCTGCACGGCGATGTGCGCGCGGCTCTATTCCCCGGCGCGGCTCGCCGTCATCGACGTGTCCGACGAGCGGCTCGAGTTCGCGAAGGCGCACGGGCTCGCCGACCTCACGATCAACCCCCTCCGGGAGGACCCGCTCGAAATCGTGCGCGGCCTCACCGACGGGCGGGGGGCCGACCGGGTCTTCGAGGTCGCGGGCGGGCGCAACACCTTCGAGATGGCGTGGCGTCTCGCGCGGTGCAGCGGGACGGTCTGCCTCGTGGCCCACTACGAGGAGGACCCCCAGAAGCTGCCCCTGCGGGAGATGTACGGCAAGAACCTCGTCTTTAAGACGGGCGGGGTCCACGCGAACGCCTGCGCCAAGACCCTCTCGCTCATCGAGGCGGGCATGCTCGACACCCGCCCGCTCATCACCCACCGGATCCCGCTCGACGACGCGCTCGAGGGATACCGGCTGTTTGAAGCGCAGGAGGACCATGTGATCAAGGTCGCCATCACGCCCCGCAGGGGATGAGGACGGGACCCGAAACGGAAAAGGAGGTTCGGTATGGCAACGGAACCCAACATCAGGAAACTTGTCGTCTTCCGGGAGACGATCCGCAGCGAGGGAGGCTGTGAGCTGGAAAAGCCGCTCAGGAAGTGCGCGGCCGCCGCGGTCATCAAAAATCCCTACGCGGGTGCCTACCAGGAGGATTTGACCCTGCTCATGGAGTACGGGGAATACCTGGGCGGCTACCTGACCCAAAAGGCGGTGGAGGCGATGGGGATTGACCCGTCGGAGGTCCACAGCTTCGGCAAGGCGTGCATCGTCGGGCTGGACGGCGAGCACGAGCACGCCGCCGCGCTGATGCACCCGCGCCTGGGCGCGCCGATGCGCGCCTACCTCGGGGCGGGCAAGGCGGTCATCCCGTCGGCCAAGAAGATCGCGGCCCCGGGCGCGACGCTCGACGTGCCGCTGCTCCACAAGGACGCGATGCTCGTGCGCTCCCACTACGACGCGATCACCATCCGCATCCCCGACGCGCCCCACGCCGACGAGGTCGTCGTCGCCGTCGCGTTCACGACGGGCGGCAGGCCCCACGCGCGCATCGGCGGCGTTTCGGCGGAAGGGATCAAGGGACAGAATGGGCTCGATTAGAGCGGAAAGGGCGTGATCGGATGAAACCATATGTGCGCAAGGAAGTTGTAATCATCGACGAGATCCGCGCGGAGATCGGGAAACCCCTGCCCGTGCCGCTGCGCAAATGCGCCTCGGTGGCGATCGTGGAGAACCTCTTCGCGGGGAAGCGGGTGGAGGACCTCTCCCTCTACGGCGAATACGGCGAATGGCTCGGAAGGCTGCTGGTCGAAAACGCCCTCGAGGCGCTCGGCGTGGGTCCGGAGGAGATCCAGAGCTACGGCAAGGCCGTGGTGACGGGGCTCGCGGGGGAGCAGGAGCACGGCTCGGCGCTCCTCCACATCGCCTTCGACGGGCCGGTGCGGGAGGCGCTCCGGGACACCCTCTCGATCATCCCGTCGACCGAAAAGGCGGGTCCCGCGGGCTGCTCGGTCGACGTGCCGCTGCACAGCAAGCGGGCCGTCAAGGTGCGGACCCACTACGACGCGATGGAGGTCTCCGTCGCGGACGGCCCAAGGCCCGATGAAATCATGGTGGTGCTCTGCCTGACCACCGGCTCCCGCCCCTTCCCGCGCGTGGGCGGCCTGCTGCTCGACCAGGTCAAGGGCGTGGACGGCGTGAGCTGAGGAGGAATGTGAGATGCCTGATCTGATTATCACCAACATCGGTACCCTCGTAAGCGGCGACTGGGAGCACCCGGTCCTCGACTGCGACACCGTCGCCATCCGCGGCGGGCTGATCGACGCGGTAGGCGGCGCGGAGCTGCTCTCCCGCTACCCGGACGCGCAGGTGCTCGACGCGATGGGGGTCACGGTGGCCCCCGGGCTGATCGATTCCCACTGCCACCCCTGCGTGGGGGACTATACCTTCCGCCAGAAGGCGGCGGACTTCCTCGAAAGCGAGGTGCACGGCGGGGTCACGACGATGATTTCGGCGGGGGAGCCCCACTTCCCCGGACGGCCGAAGGACGCCGCCGGTGCGAAGGCGCAGGCGATCTTCCTCTCCAAGTGCTTCCGGAACCAGTCGCCGCTGGGCGCGAAGATTCACGGCGGCGCGCTGATTCTGGAGCAGGGACTCGTGGAAGCGGACTTCGCCGAGATGGCGCGCGAGGGGGTGTGGCTCGTCGGGGAGATCGGGCTCGGCTCGGTCAAATCCCCGGCCGACGCGGCCCCCCTCGTCGAGATCGCCAAGAGGTACGGCTTCAGGGTCGCGATGCACACGGGCGGCACCTCGATCCCCGGCAGCTCGCCGGTGAGCGCCGACGACGTCATCCGCACCGGGCCGACGGTCGCCTCCCACTGCAACGGCGGCCCCACCTCGATCTCCACGGCGGAGGCGGAGCGGATCATCCGGGAGAGCGACGCGGCGGTCGAGATCGTCCAGTGCGGCAACTACCGCATGACCAACTTCATCCTCGAGACGGCGGGGAAGCTCGGCCAGTGGGGCCGCGTCATCTTCGGGAACGACGCGCCCTCCGGCACCGGCATGATCCCGCTGGGCATCCTCCGCAACGTCTGCTACGCCAGCAGCGTCTGCGGCGTGCCCCCGGCGGTCGCCGTCGCGATGGCGACGGGCAACACCGCCCGCGTCTTCGGGCTCAACACCGGCGTGATCGCGCCCGGCCGGGAGGCGGACCTCGTCTGTCTCGACGCGCCGATCGGCTCGGTCGCGGACACCGCCCTCGGCGCGATCGAGGCGGGGGACATCCCCGGCGTGACCTATGTGATCATCAACGGAAGGGTCGCGGTGGTCAAGAGCCGCAACACCCCGCCGGGAAACCGGACGCCCCGGCCGGCTGGCCAAAACGACGCCTGAGGAGGACGGACAGATGGGAAAAGGCTTCAGCGACTACTATACCAACCGCGAAAAGGCCCTCGACCTCAAAAAGAGCGCGGTGCTGATCGTGGATATGATGAACGACTTCTGCAAGCCGGGCGGCCGCATGGTGCTGGAGGACGGCTACCTGATCGTGGAGCCGATCCAGCGGCTGGTCGCCGCCGCCCGCGCGCACAAGATCCCCATCGTGTGGATCTGCCAGAAATACCGGATGGACAAATACGACAAGGTGACGGAAAAGCGGGTCGGCACCTGCTATGAGGGCACCTGGGGCGCCGAGCAGATCGACGAGCTGCCCATCCTGCCGGAGGACTATGTGGTCAACAAGCGCCGCTACAGCGGCTTCTTCCAGACCGACCTCGACCTCACGCTGCGGGATATGGGCTGTGAAAAGGTGATCGTCGGCGGCGCGGTGACCAACATCTGCGTGCGCGGCACGGTGGCCGACGCCTTCCAGCTCGACTACGAGGTGTTCGTGCCGAAGGACTGCGTGCGCGCCACGAGCGAGCGGGAGCAGGAGTCCCAGCTGTGGGACTTCGAGACCCACTTCGCGACGGTGTGCACGTCGGAGGAGCTGATCGCGGCGATGGATACTCTGGAGCCGGGGGACGAGTGCCGGATCCGGTGATCCGCGCCCCCGCAAAATGATAAAGGAGCGATGTATGATGGGAAAATTGACCAAGGAGCTGCGGGAGCGGCTTGACAGGCTTTCGACGACCAACGTCTCCGACGCGCTCGACGCGCTCGGGCTCAAGGGCTCGACCTACGGCGTCAACAAGATGTACGAGGGCTGCGAAAAGATCATCGGCGAGGCCGTCACGATGAAGGTGGTCGCCGCGGGGCTCACCAAGTCGACCACCCACATGGGGGTCAACGCGATCGAGGCCGCCAAGGAGGGCGACGTCATCGTCATCGACAATGGCGGGCGCATCGACGTCAACTGCTGGGGCGGCGTGCTGAGCACGGGCGCCAAATATAAGGGCGTGTCCGGCGTGGTCATCGACGGCGCCTGCCGCGACCTCGACGAGTGCATCGAGATGGGCTTCCCGGTCTACGCGCGCGCCACCATCTGCGCGACCGCCCGCGGCCGCGTGATGGAGGAGGCGACCAACGTGATGGTCTCCTTCCACGGCGTGCAGGTCCGCCCCGGCGATATCGTCATGGGCGACATCACCGGCGTGGTCTTCATCCCGCAGGAGCGGCTGGAGGACGTGGTCGCCAAGGCGGAGACGCTGCTCGAGAAGGAGGAGGCCATGTGCTGCGACATTAAGTCGGGCATGTCGATGATGGAAGTCGACAAAAAATACAACTATGAGAACATGCTGAAATGATCAGCTGGATGAAGAGAATTTGAGAGGGGCGTTCGCATATGCAAATACCGAAACTCGACCCGGCCGTCATTGAAGCCTACAAGAAGCTGGATTCCACCAGCATTTCGGACGCGCTGGACCGCCTGGGCATCCCGGGCGGGCTCTATGGGATCAAACCGGTCACGCCGGGCGTGGTCATGTGCGGCCAGGCGTTCACCGTCCGTTATGTCCCCTGCGGGGAGGTCAAGGGAACGGTGGGCGACTTCCTGGACGACGTGGAGCCGGGGCAGGTCTGCGTGCTCGACAACGGCGGCCGCGACTACTGCACCGTCTGGGGGGACATCATGGCGATGGCCGCCTCGATGAAGGAGATCGCCGGCACGCTGATCTACGGCGTCTGCCGGGATGTCAAGGACGTGCGCGCGATCCGGTACCCCATCTTCACGATGGGCTACTACATGGTCACCGGCAAGGACCGGGTGGAGGTCGCCGCGGTCAACGAGCCGGTCACCGTGGCGGGAATCAAGGTCTGCCCGGGGGATCTGATCTTCGGGGACGAGACGGGTGCCCTCGCCGTCCCCTTCGACCGCGCGGAGCAGGTGCTCGCCATCGCGCGGGAGATCGAGGAGAAGGAGGAGCGCATCCGCCAGGCGCTGAAGGAGGGTATCCCCCTGCGGGAGGCCCGGGCGCGCATGGGGTACCACCATCTCCAGACCAAAGAGGCGTAAATAAAATTGTGGAGGTTTTTCCGTGAACACAAGAGTACTCTATCTCGATAAGCTCAACGAGCACATGGAGCGGATGATCCTGGAAATGTGCCCGCCCGACGTGACGCTGCGGTTTTTAAACCCCACCATCGGGGAAAAGGGAACGCCCGAGGACGCCGACTGCTTTTTTGTCACCACCTTCCGCACGACGAAGGAGATCATCGACCAGGCCCCCAACCTCCGCCTCATCCAGCGCACCGGCGTGGGCGTCGACATGGTCGACGTCGCCTACGCGAAGGAGAAGGGCATCCCCATCTCGATCTGCAAGGGCTTCAACGCCTCCTCGGTGGCGGAGCTCGCGGTGCTGGATATGCTGGCGCTCTACCGCCGCATCATCACCCTCGACCCGCTGGGCAAAAAGGGCGAGTGGCACACCTGGACCTACCGGCACGACAGCTATGAGCTGCTCGGCAAGACGGTCGGCGTGATCGGCGGCGGCACGATCGGCCGCGAGGTCATCAAGCGGGTGAAGGCGTTCGGCACCCGCGTCATCTACAGCGACGTCTTCCGGATGCCCCCGGAGGAAGAGGAGAAGCTGGGATGCGAATACGTGCCCTTCGACGAGCTGATCGCCTCGGCGGACGTCATCACGATCCACGCGCCGCTTCTGGACAGCACCCGCGGCATGATCGGCCGGGAGCAGTTTGCGCGCATGAAGGATTCCGCCATCCTGATCAACACGGCGAGAAGCCAGATCGTGGACGAGACGGCCCTGCTCGAGGCGCTCCGGGAAAAGAAGATCTGGGGCGCGGCGTTCGACGTGTTCGAGCCGGACGACCCGATCTTCGGGCTGGACGAGGGGCTCAACCTCATCACAACGCCGCACATCGGCGCGGCGACCTACGACAACTACTACCGCGTCTACAAGTTCAGCCTGGAAAACGCGCAGCGGATCGGCCGCGGCGAAGAGCCGCTCTTCCTGCTCTGACATTTCCGGCGTCTCCCCATAAAAAGCGGCTCCGCAGAATCCTGCGGAGCCGCTTTTTTGATGCTGTATGAAATGAATTCAGTCGCCGAGGGCGGTGACCGCCGCGCTGGCGCCCAGCCGGTCGCAGCCGTTCTCCAGGAAGAGGCGCAGGTCGGCCTCGGTGCGGATGCCGCCCGACGCCTTGATCTTTACCCGGGGCCCGATGTGCTCGCGGAAGAGGAGGACGTCGGGGAGGGTCGCGCCGCCGGTGCCGAAGCCGGTGGACGTTTTGATGTAGTCCGCGCCCGCCTCTGTGACGAGCTCGCAGAGGCGGATTTTTTCCTCCTCGGTGAGGTAGCAGGTCTCGACGATCACCTTGAGGACCTTATCCCCGGCCGCCCGCCGCAGCGCGGCGATCTCCGCGAGGACCTTGTCGTAATCGCCGTTTTTCACGTCGCCCAGGTTGACCACCATGTCCACCTCGCCGGCGCCCTCGGCGATGGCCTGCTCGGCCTCGAAGACCTTGACGGCGGTGGTGTTGTATCCGAGCGGGAACCCGATGACGGTGCAGATGTTGAGCGCGGGGAAATGCTCGTGCGCCCGCGCGACATAGGAGGGCGGGATGCAGACCGAGGCGGTGTGGTGCGCGAGCGCCTCCTCGCAGAGCTTGCGGATATCCTGCCAGGTGGAGACGGCTTTGAGCTGGGTGTGGTCGACGTGGCTGTAGATTTCCTGTTTCTCCATGATAAACCTCCGTTTTTTTGAATCGGCGAGCGAGCTCAGCCGGTATAGACGTTGACGCCGGAACTGCGGTAGAAGGCGAGGTACCTGCCGTCGGTCTCCGGGTTGGTGACGACGTTGGCGATCCGGTCGATCGCGCAGAAGTAGGCGAAGGCGCGCTTGCCGAACTTGTGGCGGTCTGCCAGCAGGTAAAAGTCCCTGGAGTTGTCCAGCAGGTGGCGGTAGAGGGGCGGCTGAAGGCGGCTGTTGATCGAGTAGCCGTATTCAAGGTCGACGCCGTTCACCGTCAGGAAGACCTTGTCAAAATAGAGCCGCCGGAGGGATTCGATCGTGTATTCGTCGAGCGTTTCGATGTAGTTGCTTCCCACATGCACGTCGCCGCCCAGCAGAATCATCGAAAGTCCCTGCGATCTGGACAGCTCGACGACCGCGTCGATGTTGGAGGTCACCACGGTGAGCCCCTTTTTGCCGCGGATATAGCGGGCCAGGAGGGTGCAGGTCTTACCCGCGCCGATAAAGATCACGTCGCCGTCTTCGACCAGGCGCGCGGCGGTTTGCGCGATCCGGTCCTTTTCGCCGTAGAAGGGGTCCTCCTCCCGCCCGTCGTCTATGGGGCGTTCGGCGGCGGGCCGGTCCCGGTTGAGCCGGGCCGCGCCGTGGATCTTGACGATCAGCCCGCGGCTGCTCAGCGCGTTCAGGTCCCTGCGGACGGTCGCGATCGAGGAGCCGGTCACCTCCTGCAGCACGGCGGTCGGCGTGACCCCGTGCGTCCCGAGGTAGTCCAGGATGCGTTCTTCCCGTTCGGATGCATACATCTTTATCCCAGCTTTATATATGATTGATTGTGCTTAGTATAGCACCTCTGAAAAACAAAATCAATCTGAAAAGATCACAAAAAGACAACAAAATTAGAAACGATCAGAATAAATCAAAAAGGTCCCGGCCGCACAGGCGGCCGGGACCTTTTTTACATCTACGCCTCTTCGGGTTTCGCATCCGCGAGGTCGATATACCCCGTGACGTTCTGCGCGATGGGCGTGCGTCCAACGCGCGACGCGCTGTTGGTGATCCGCAACCTGCCGTCCACGGCGATCCCGTCGTAGACCCAGTAGCGCCCGCTGATGGTGGCCGAGCGTGTCTGCGCCGTGGCGCTCGCATAGAGCGGAACGCCGTAGAGCAGCAGAGCCGTCCCGGCGGCCGGAGCCTCGGGAAGGGCGGGCTCGCCCTCCCCGCCGCCGTCCTCCGCCGCGTAGTCGCGGAAGGAGACGTCGAGGTCGACATATCCGGAGATGCCGTCCACCAACCCGCGCGAGCTGTGCTGCCAGAGGTCCACGCCGCCCTCCAGCGAGGGCTTTTGGCTGCTCCAGTCCGCCACCCACCGCTGGACGGGCTTCAGCTCCGGGAGGTCGAGCATCGTCTCAAACCAGTAGAGGCTCGAGTAGACGCCGGGGGTGAGGCCGCCCTGCGCCACCCTGCCGCAGAACGCAAGCGCGAGCCCGGTGCGCTGGTCGTTGGTCAGCGCATGCTGTCCGGCGCTCTCCATATCAAGCGAGGCGGGGTATACGATCTGGTAGGGCTTTGCCAGCTCCAACAGAAAGGCGGCTTCCTCTTCGGCCTCGCCCGTCGTGACGGCCCTGCTGTAGAGGTAGGTTCCGACGGGGATTCCCTGCGCGGCGGCGCCCTCCATGTTTCTTGCGAAATTCGGGTCGGCCGCGAGGCCGTAGCCCGCGCGGACCATTGCAAAGCCGACGCCGCCGGCTTTTACGCGCGCCCAGTCGATTTCTCCCTGCCAGACGGAGACGTCGATTCCATTTATAGCAGTCATTGAAAGACCTTCTCTCGTGGATTCAGATGGGGAAACTTCCCCGGATATCCTATGCCCCCGTGCTGGAAAGCGTTCCCGGAAGGAGTGGGGGAAAATCCGCATAAGACTCAAAAAGCATAAATTTATATAAATTTGAAAAGATTTGTGACTAAAAAACCTGAATTATAAAAAAATTGTGAACAGAAAAGAATTTTCAAGAATGGGCTGGAAAAATCATATTGATGGAACTGGAAAATAATGATATAATCCAACTATATTGGTAACAATTTCTAATGAATTTTTATAAAATTATTGAATTGAGTGCTTATATTAACCGATTTTAGGAGGATATTTGGGAAAACAGGAACAATTATTGGATTAATATTTGGTAACAAAATATAGGAACAATTAGGGACTTTTCTTTTGGAAAGGCTTCCTTCAGAAAGTACCGGCAGGCGTCGGAGGAGGGGCGGAACATGAAATCTTTCGCGTACAATGGGGGAAAAACATGGAGAAAATCGGTCGCGCTGTTACTGACAGCTTTGATGTTGATCAGTGCGACTTCGGTTCTTTCCTACGCGGAAATGATGGACGGCAGTCTGGACGGAATGGAGACCGCCGGCACCGTTTCCGAACCGGAAAAACCGTCCGCGCCCGCGGAGGAGAGCAAGCCGGATGGGGAGCAGCCTCCTGAGAGCGGGTCCGCAAGCGGCGAAAGCCCGTCCG
>NZ_JAPJQF010000097.1:0-4069 GCF_030825285.1 Anaerotruncus massiliensis (ex Togo et al. 2026) | reverse complement strand
CACGCGCGCAGAGCGCGCGAACGCCCGGAACGGGCGTTGTTTTCCGCCGTGGGTTTTGGCGAGCCTTCCGACAACCGGATGTTGGGTGCAGCGGTACCAGTCTTCTACCTGCGGCTGGCTGGACGTGAGCGGAGGGGGGATTCTCAAGGGGGGCGAGCTTTGCGCCCTGCCTTCTTCAAGTGAGCCCCCCTTGAGCGCCCTTCTTCCGTCGACTTCTTGGGCGCGCAAGAAGTCGGCCCGCCTGCCGGGGCGGGACCCGGCAATCTCCGCCGCCGCAGGCGGCACATCTAAAGCGCCCCAGAGGGGCGCGAAAAAAGCCCCGCCGGGCGCAGCGCGGCAAACCCAAAACCGCCTGCCGGGGCGGGCCCTGGCTAAAACGCGCTGCCCGGCTTCGCCGGAGCGCCGCTGCGCGGCGACGCGCGTTCAAAGGGGCTTACGCCCCTTTGGATTCCCATAGAGGAACTGCCTGCGGCAGAATCTCTTACAAGGTGCGCCCCGGAGGGGCGCAAAAAAGGCCCTCCGGCCCCCGGGCGGAAAATCCAAGGAGAATCCCCGGCAATTGACTTCATTTCGGCGGTACCCTATAATGGAGAAAAGGATCATCATCCCGGGGGAACGCCCGAGAAACAGGAGGAACACGCATGTCAAAGGTACTTTTTGTCGACGCCTGCGCGCGCGGGTGGGAGGTCTCCCGGACCTACGCGGTGGCGGAGGCGTTCATGAACGCCTACCGGGAGCAGCATCCGCGGGATGAAATCGAGGAGCTGACGCTGGCGGGGCTGGGGCTCGCCTATTTCACGGGTAAGGAGCTGGAATACCGCGACGCGCTGCTTGCGCGGGGCGGGCAGGCGGACGACTATTTCAAGCTGGCGCGGCAGTTCGCGGCGGCGGACAAGATCGTCATCGCTGCGCCCTATTGGGATTTGAGCTTCCCCGCGCTGCTCAAGGTCTATATCGAGCGGGTGAGCGTGAGCGGCATCACCTTTTCGCCCGAGCCGGACGGCAGGCTGCGGGGGCTGTGCCGGGGGGAGAAGATGCTGCTGATCACAACGAGCGGCGGCGACTTCACGCACGAGGACCTGACGCTGTACGGGACGGCGCTTTCCTACCTGCGGGGCATCTGCGCGATGTTCGGGGTGGACGGGTTCGATTACCTGTGGACGCACGGGCTGGACATCGTCGGCAACGACCCCGAAGCGATCCTGCGCGGCGCGAAAAAACAGGCGGCGGCCTTTGCCGAGAGCTGGTAAGGGCGGATTTTCGGACCGGAAAGGGCCGCAAAGCCCCTGAAATCGCAGGAAAAAGGGGATAACCGCTTGCAATCCGGAAAAAATTGTGATAGAGTATATTACTGTAAGAATAGTAACAACTGTGAAAGAGTGAGGTTGACCTCACTCTTTCCTTTGTGTATGGAGGGATTTGGTTGACCCAGCCAAAGGGCAAGCGCCCCAACACGGCCGCGGTCTGCGCGGAACTGGCCGCGCCGGTGGCCGAGGGGATCGGCGTCTATCTGTGGGACGTCGTGTTTGAAAAGGAGGGCGCGGGCTGGTACCTGCGCTACTTTATCGACAAGGACGCGGACGGCGGCGTGACGATCGACGAATGCGAGGCGTTTTCCCGCGCGATGAGCGACCTGCTGGATGAAAAGGACCCGATCCCCCAGAGCTATACGCTGGAGGTCGGCTCGCCCGGCGTCGAGCGGCGGCTGACGAAGGACTGGCATTTCAGGAAGTACCTCGGCTGCGACGTGCTGGTGCGGCTCATCCGGCCGGTGGAGGGGGAGCGCGACTTTATCGGGACCCTTTCCGCATACCATGAGGATGGGACGATCTCGGTCGAGCTGGACGGGGACGTGGAGATGGCCTTCACCCTGGCCGAGACCGCGTTTGTGCGGCTGTACGAAGAATTTTAACGGGAAAGCCCGGATTACGACATTGATGGAGGCAACCGAAAAATGGAAACGAGCAACACCGAATTTTTTGAGGCTCTGGCGCTTCTTGAAAAGGAAAAGGGCATCCCGCGAAGCCTTCTGGCGGAAAAGATCGCGACCGCGATCGGCAACGCGATCCGCCGGGACATGGGCGCGTCCGAGGACAGCGTCGTGGAGATCGACCCCGGCACCGGCCGGTTCTATGTGGCGATGCGCAAGACGGTGGTCGACGACGTGCTCGACCCGGCGCAGGAGCTCCTCCCGGAGGAGGCCGCCAAATACCAGAGCGGCGCGACGCTCGGGGACGTGGTGGAGATCCCGCTCGACACCAAGCAGTTCGGCCGCATCGCGGCCCAGACCGCCAAGCACGTCATCCGCCAGGGCATCCGCGAGGTGGAGCGCGGCCAGCTCTTTGAGGAGTATTCCTCCCGCCAGCACGACATCGTGACCGCCACGGTCATTAAGACCGACCCCAAGAAGGGCAACGTCACGCTGGAGATCGGCAAGTCGGAGGCGATTCTGCCCAAGAGCGAGCAGGTCCCCGGCGAGGAGTTCCCCGACAACTCGCGCGTCAAGGTCTACGTCGTCGACGTGGTCAACGGCGAAAAGGGCCCGCGCATCATGATCTCCCGCACCCATCCGGGGCTGGTCAAGCGCCTCTTCGAGATGGAGGTGCCCGAGATCTTCGACGGCACGATCGAGGTCAAGTCGATCTCCCGCGAGGCGGGCAGCCGCACCAAGATCGCCGTCTGGTCGAACGACGAGAACGTCGACCCGGTGGGCGCCTGCATCGGTCCCAAGGGCCAGCGCGTGTCGGCGATTGTCGACGAGCTGGGCGGGGAAAAGATCGACGTGGTCAAATATTCCGCCGACCCGGCCGAATTCATCGCGGCGGCGCTCTCCCCGGCCGACGTGCTGGGGGTCGAGCTCGACCCCGAGGGGGCCAAGAGCTGCAAGGTCACGGTGCCCGACCACCAGCTTTCGCTGGCGATCGGCAACAAGGGCCAGAACGCCCGCCTCGCCGCCAAGCTGACCGGCTGGAAGATCGACATCAAGCCGGAGAGCGGCTTCTACGGCGAATAACTTCCCGACCCCGGCCCGCGTGCGCGGGCGCGACAAGGAGGAAAAGATGGTACAGAAAAAACAGCCGGTGCGCATGTGTTCGGGATGCGCCGAGCACAGGCCGAAAAAGGAGCTCGTGCGGGTGGTTCGCACGCCGGAGGGGGAGATCCTGCTCGACCCGACGGGGAAAAAATCGGGCCGCGGCGCCTACCTCTGCCAGAACCCCGACTGCCTCAAAAAGGCGCGCAAGGCGCGCCGGCTCGAGCGCGCGTTCGACTGTAAAATCCCCGACGAGGTGTACGAGCGCCTCGAGCGAGAAATGGGGGAACCTCCGGATGAATGATAAGCTGCTCTCGGCCCTCTCCCTCTGCCGCAAGGCGGGCAGGCTCAAAATGGGCGGGGACGTGGTACGGGAAGAGATTATGAAAGGCGGCGCCCGGCTGGTGCTGCTCGCGTCGGACGCGGCCGAACGCACGGTGCGCCAGATGCGGTTCGCGTGCGAAGAGGGGAAGGTCCCCCTGCGGATGATCCCGCGCACGATGGATGAGCTGTGGGCCACGGCGGGCAAGCGTTACGGCGTCTTCGCGGTGTGCGACGGCGGTTTTGCAAAGATGATCGCCGGCCTGCTCCCCCCGGAGGGGGCGGAGACGGCCGAACAATAGATCCCGGGAAAGCGTTCCAACTCCGCGGTGACGGCTGTGGTTTGCGAACGTCAGGTACCGTCACTACGGACTAAGAGGAGGATTTGATTCTATGATAGAAAAGTACAGGGTCCACGAGGTCGCGAAGGATCTCGGCGTTGCGAGCAAGGAGGTCGTCGACCTGCTCGCGGCGAATTTCCAGGGGGAGCGCAAGAGCATGACCGCCCTCAACGAGCAGGAGCTCAGCGTGATCTTCAACCACTATACCAACCAGAACCAGGTGGAGAGCTTCGACGAATACTTTGCGGCGGGGCGCGCCAGGAAGGAAGCCGCGCAGGAAGCCGCCCGGCAGGCCGCCGAGCAGGCGCGCGCGGCCCAGGAGGCCGCCCGTCAGGAGGCGGCGCGCCAGGCCGCGGCCCAGCGCGCGCCTGCTCGG
>NZ_JAPJQF010000024.1:16456-38651 GCF_030825285.1 Anaerotruncus massiliensis (ex Togo et al. 2026) | reverse complement strand
TCCTGGCTCGGGGCGGCGGGGGCCGCCGCGGTGTCGCCGCAGGCGCCCAGCATGGCCGCCACCATCATCACTGCCAGTAGGATTGCAAGATGCTTTTTCATTTTCTTTCCTCCCGTTACTTGTTCTCTTTCCACAGCCCCGCCTCCGCGGGGCCAAAATCACATCGGATCAGGAGAGCTTGCCGACCTTTTTCAGCACGTCCACGAGGACCGCTTTCTCCTCGTCGGTGATGGGGGCGAGCGGGCTTCTGGCGGGGCCGACCTTGATGCCGGTCACGAGCTCGATGGCCGGGCGCATGATCGAGTTGGGCAGGATGCGGCCGTTCTGTCCGCAGCTCTTGCAGAAGCGGTAGAGCGGGACGAAGAGCTCCTTGGCCTTCTCGTTTTCGCCGGCGGCGAACGCCTGCATGATCGCGCGGATCTCGTGTCCGAAGATGTGCGCGCCGCCCGAGACGATTCCCATGGCGCCCTGCACGATGGTGGGCAGCAGCATGATGTCGTCGCCGTTAAAGATGACGAACTCGGGGTTGACGTCCTCGGTGGCGAGGAAGTAGTCGGTGACCTGGGTCGGATTGATGCCCGCCTCGTCCTTAATGCCGATGATGTTGGGGATCTTGGCGAGCTCATGGACGGTGGGGGCGTCGATGTTGATGCCGACGAAGATGGGGATGTTGTAGAGCAGGATGTTGACGCCGACGCTCTCGGCAATCGTCTTATAGTGGTTGTAAACGCCCGGCTGGGTGGGTTTGTTGTAGAAGGGGCAGACGACCATGCACAGGTCGATGCCGAGCTCCTCGGCCTTTTTGGTGAGGGCGACGGTCTCCTTGGTGGAGGCGCAGCCGGTGCCGGCGATCACGGGTTTGCGGCCGGCGCTGACGCGGACGGCGGTCTCCATGAGCTTGACGCGCTCGTCGAAGGTGCAGAGGCTCGCCTCGCCGGTGGTGCCGGTGACGATGAGGGAGTCGCACAGGTCGTTTTTAATGAGGTATTCGATCAGATCCTCATAGACCTTGTAGTCGATCTCTTCCTTCTCGTCGAAGGGGGTCACCAGGGGCAGGAGAATCTGCCCGTATTTCTCGGAAAACTCTTTTCTCGTCATGCTGCGTTCCTCCTAAATTCTGTTTGACATCAGCGCCCCGCATTGCTTATCGGGTTATAATGTTATCTGACATCTTGCCTCCATTATATTCATGCTGCAAAGGCATGTCAATCACCATTCGGAAGATTTGTCGTAAATCATTAAAATTAGTGGATATTTTTTGTCGATAGAATACATTTTACCCCCTTGACACGCCATTTGCGCGTTGCTATAATGAGTGCAGATATCAGACAACCTTATATCCAACCAATTACAACGGAGGACGCCTATGATACTCGACGCCCACTGCCATCTCGGACGCGACTGCGTCTACGACTTTGAAGTGACCGAAGAGCTCCTGCTGCGCACCTTCTCGGAGAACGGCATCGATGGCGGCATCGTCCAGCCCTGCATCACCCGCCCCTACCTGGCCGACGCCCGCGAAGCCCACGACCGCATCCGCCGCCTCTGCCTCGCCCATCCGGGGCGCTTCTGGGGCATGGCCTCCCTCAGCCCCCACTACACGCCGGAGGACTACTATGAGGAGGTCCGCCGCTGTGTGCGGGAGCTCGGGTTCGTCGGCGTCAAGCTGACCCCCAACGGCCACGCGGTCGACCTCATGAGCCGCGACGCGCGCACCGTCTACGAGACGGCCCGCTCCCTCGGCATTCCGGTCATGGTGCACACCGGCATGGGAATCCCCTTTGCGGACCCCGCCCGCCTCTACCCCCTCGTGCGCGACTTCCCCGGCGTCAAAACGGTGATCGCCCACGCGGGCTCCGATTTCTTCACCGTGCAGGCCATGCAGCTCGCGAAGGCGTTCGACCACGTCTGGCTCGAACCGAGCGGCGTCGGCATCGAGGGGATCGAGGGCTTTCTCGCGGAGCTGCCCCCCGACAAGCTGATGTTCTCCACCGACGTGCCGGTCCAGGCCGCCGGGGAGCTGCTCAAATACCGCCGCGCCGTCAAAAGCGGGGCGGCGCTCGAACAGATCTTTTCCAAAACGGCCATTCAGGTGTTCGGGCTCAGCCCGGACGGCAAACAATAAAAGGAGTTGGTTTCAATGAGAGACGGAGCCCAGATCATCCTCGGCGCCGGCAGATACATCCAGACCCCGGGCGCGGCGGCGCTGGCGGGCCGCGAGGCGAAGCTCTTCGCCGACCGGGCGCTCGTCGTCGCGGGGCGCACCGCGTGGGAGATCGCGGGACCCGACGTGGAAAAGGGCCTGCGGGAATCCGGCGTGGAGTACAAGGTCCACCCCTTCTCCGGCTTCTGCAGCGAGACGACGGTCGGTTCGATCGTCGCCGACGCGCGTACATACGGCGCGAAACTGGTCATCGGCGTGGGCGGCGGCAAATGCATGGACGCCTCCAAGCTCGCGGCCGACCGGCTGGGCGTGCGGGTCGTCACAGTGCCGACGACGGCGGCGACCTGCGCCTGCTACGCGACCGTCTGCATCAAATATGACGACACCGGAACGCCCGACTGCAACGAATACTGCAGCCAGCCGGTGGGCGCCGTGCTGGTCGACACCGAACTGCTCTCCCGCCGCTCCCCCTCGCGGATGCTCGCGGCGGGCATCGCGGACGCGATGGCCAAATACCCCGAGATCGACTTCAGCATCCGCTTCGTCAAGGGCTGGGACATCACGATCATGCCCGTCTCGGCGCTCCAGGTGGCCAAGTCGAACACCGAGAAGTACTTTGCCGACGCGGCCGAAAGCGTGCGCGACGTGGCGGCCAAGCGCCTCACCCCGGTCGTCGACGACATCCTCTTCACCAACCTCGCGCTGACCGGGCTCACCTCCCAGCTTTCAAGCGGCAGCAAGCAGCTCGCGATCGCGCACGGCCTCTACGACGCGGTGAGCAAGCTCTATAAGCCCCAGCGCGCCAGGCTCCTGCACGGCGAGATCGTCTCGGCGGGCATCCCGGTACAGCTCGCGGTCAACGGCTACTCGGAGGAATACATCGAAAAGAACATCCGCTTCCTGAAGGAGCTCGGCACCCCGACCTGCATCTCCGACCTGGGCATCGAACCGACCGGAGAAACCCTCGAAGCGGTCCTCGACTTTATCTTCACCAACGTGGGCATCGATGAGCCCGGGCTCCAGCGGCAGATCCGCAAGGAGTTCGCGCGCGTCATGAAATAGCCACAATTTCCCTGCCGAGGCTTGATGAAAGCGGGAGCGGGTGTTATAATGGAGGCGGATAAACCCCCTCCCGGTTGTCGGATGATAGGACAGGAACGGACGGCGGGAGGCGGCGAGCGCGATGAAGGTGGTGGGAACGATGAAACCGATCGAACGGATTTCGATCGTCGATCAGGTGATCAACAACCTGAAGGACTACATCGTTGAACAAAACGTCGCCGTGGGCGACAAGATGCCCACGGAAAAGGAAATCTGCGAGATGTACGGCGTGGGGCGTTCGACCGCGCGTGAGGCCTACCGGATGATGCAGGCCATCGACATGATCGACGTCAAGCGCGGCAAGGGCGCCTATTTCAAGGGGGTCCCCAGCGAGCGCACCGACGACAGCTGCGTGGCCTGCTGGTTTAAGGAGCACGGCCAGCGTCTGACGAGCATCATGGAGGTGCGCATGGGCATCGAGACGATGACCACGCGGCTTGCCATCCAGCGGATCAGCGACCGGCAGCTCGAACAGCTGCGGGTGATTCACGATCTCTTCATGCAGAGCGCCAAGGCGCGCAACTATGTCAAGATGGCCTTCTACGACGAGGAGCTCCACCACAAGATCGCCGAGGCGAGCGGCAACGAGCTGCTCATCCGGATGGAGAAGATCATCGCGGAGTGCATCGTGGATTACCGTGTGCAGACCTACCTGCTGCCCGACAACGCCGACCATGCGATCACCACCCACGAGGCCCTGATCGGCGCGTTTGAAAAGCGCGACGTCGAGGCGGGCGTCGCGCTGATGACCGAGCACATCGAAAACTCCCTCGAGGACATGGAAGCGATCGTGCAGGAAAAGGAATCCTGAACGAACCCGTCCCCGCCGCGGCCGCGGCGGGGATTTTTTTACCGGAACGGAGGAACGGCATGGACGTCTACGGCGAGATCCTGCGGGGGACCGCGCTCCCCCGCTTTTTCCCCCTGTGCCAGCGGTTTGACCGCGCGGAGGTCCCCGACGCCGGGGAGGCGGTGCGCTGCACCCTTTGCGAGGCGGGCGTGCTCGAACGCCTTCGCCCGGGGGACACGGTGGCCCTCACGGCGGGCAGCCGGCAGATCGACCGGCTCCCTGAGATTCTGCGCGCCCTGGCCGAAGCGGTGCGGTCGCGCGGAGCCCTCCCCTTCCTCGTGCCCGCGATGGGCAGCCACGGGGGCGCGACTGCGGAGGGGCAGCGCGCGCTGCTCGCCCGCTACGGCGTCACCGAAGAGACGGTTGGCGCGCCGGTGCGCTCCTGCATGGGCACGGTGGAGGTCGGCCGCCGGGCGGACGGCATCCCCGTGCGCATCGACCGGCTCGCGGCCGAAGCCGACTGGATCGTGCCGGTCGGCCGCGTGAAGCCCCACACCGACTTTCGCGGCCGGGTGGAAAGCGGCGTCATGAAGATGCTCGTCGTCGGGCTCGGCAAGCGGTACGGCGCGGACCTCTGCCACAGCGCGGGCTTCTCCCGTATGGCGGAAAACATCTGGGAATGCGGACGGGTCATCCTGCAAAACGCACGCGTCGCCTTCGGGGTGGCGCTCGTGGAGAACGCCTGCCACCGGCTGCGCGTCGTGGAGGCGATCCCCGCGGAGCGGATTCCCCTGCGGGAGCCCGAACTGCTTGAACAGGCCAAATCCCTCATGCCGCGCATCCCCTTCGACCCGCTCGACGCGCTCTTTGTGCGCCGGATGGGCAAGGAACTGAGCGGCGCGGGCATGGACCCGAACGTCACCGGGCGCTCGGTGCAGCTCGGCGTCGGCCCGCCGCACGCCGCGCGCCTCGCGGTGCTCGATCTGACCGCCCATTCGGCGGGCAACGCGGCGGGCATGGGCAACGCCGACTTCATCACCGAGCGGCTGCGGCGCAAGATCGACTTCACGCCGATCTACGTGAACGGGCTGACCTGCCGCGACCCGGCGGGCATGCGGATGCCCTGCGTGATGCCCGACGACCGCTCCGCCCTGCTCGCCTGCCTGCACACCTGCGGCGCCGCCGGGCCGTTCCGCGCCGTGCTCATCGAGGACACGGCGCACATCGAAACGCTGTGGGCGTCGGAGGCGCTGCTCGCCGAAGCGCGGGAGGACCCCGCCCTCACGGCGGCGGGTCCGCCCCGGCCCCTCCCCTTCGACGGCGAAGGGGCGCTCGGGACGCTCGCCTTCCCTCTTGCCGAACAACTCTAGAACGCGCGAAAGCGCCGGGGATTTCTCCCGGCGCTTTCCTTGTTTTTGAAGTTTTTCCCACAGCCGCATAAAACACCCGGGCCCCCGGCGTCGGCCGGGGGCCCGGGTGTTTTCTATTTCTTCGTGGGCGGGCGGCGGCGCGCCGTGCGCACCCACGATTTTTCGAGGTTGCCGGCCGTGATCAGCACCGGCTCCACGACGACATAGGAGGGCAGGTGCTTGCCGAGCAGGCTGCTCGCGGCGGCAAGCCCCAGGTAGCGGCCCATCTCGTACGCCTGCGACGAGACGATGCCGATGACGTTCTGGTTCATGAGGAAGAGGCGCGCGATCTCGTCGTTGATCTGGGTGGTGACGAGCAGGATATCCTCACGGCCGATCGACTGCAGATATTTCTGCGCCGTGAGAGTCGCGTCCGCGCTGAAGATGTAAAGCCCCTCCGTCTCGGGGTGGGCCTCCAGCGCGTCCCGCACCACCGACAACGCGTTCTGCTCCCGGATGAAGTCCTTGCGGAAGACGATGTCCAATTGGGGGAAGTCCTCCGTCACCGTGCCGATCGCGGACATGTCCCGCTGGCGCGCGGTGAAGTTGATGTCCGCGTTGCAGACAAAGCCGATCTTGCGCTTTCCCCGCCGGATCATTTCGGAGGCAAGCAGCCTGCCGGCCAGCCGCCCCTTCTCCGTCTCGTTGGTCGCCACACAGGTGGCGTAGGCGTATTCCGGCAGGTCGGGCGGCACGTCCACGCCGAGGATCAGCTTGGTACGCTCGGCCGAAAGCGCGAGGAACCGGTCGCGCAGCGCCGTCTGGTCGTTGGAAAAGCTGATGATCGCGTCGGGGGCGAGCCGCGCGAGCTCCTGGAGCTGCATGTCCCGCATGCCGACGCTCCCCTTCGCCTCCGCCACCTCGAGCAGCGTCATGTCGAGGCTGGCCAGCGATTCCCGCACCCCCTGCAGCACGAGCTCCGAGAACATCGTGCCCGCGCCGTCAAGCGCGATGCAGGCGGTAAAGCGGCGGGAGCGGATGCGCCCGAGCTCGTCCTCCGAAAGCTCGAGCAGCTCGGGGCGCGCCGCCGGTCCGCCCGACGGCGCGCGTGCGAGCGACCGGGTGCTGCCGCCCGGCAGGAAGGAGGGGAGCAGCAGCGTGCGGCTCTGGTCCATCCGCTCATTGAGCAGCGCCCGGACGACCGCGTCGGCCAGCTGGGGCGCGCCGAGATCCACCCGCGTCAGGTCGGGACGGCTCTCCTCCATCGCGTAGAGCCCGCCGATCGCCACGAGCGAGACGTCCCGCGGGTAATCCAGCCCGCGCCTGCGCAGGCTCGCGGCGGCGTGCACCGTCGCCCACGTCCCGGCGGCGGCCACCGCCGTCAGGCCCGGATGGCGCGCGAAATGCGCGTCCACCGCCGCCTGGGCGGCCTCGTTCCCCTCCTCCACGGCCCGCGCGATGTTCAAAAAGCGGGAGGGCCAGTACTCCAGCCCCCGGTCGGCAAAGAGGGCCCGCGCGCCCGCGCGAATCTCCTCGGTGACGTCGATGTTGTGGATGCTCGTAAAGATGGTGATCTCCCGGTGTCCCCGGCTGATCAGGTGGGAAAGCGCCATCCGCACCGCCTGCCGGTAATCGAAGGAAACGGCGCAGGAATTGCCCGCCGGGGGCGGCGTGCTGCTGAGGAAGACGGTCGGCACCTCATAGGGCGGCGCCTCCCGCCTGGCCGGCGGGACCCGCACCGAGGTGTGCACGACGCAGAAGCTCAGCCGGTGGAACCGCTGGAGCGCGCGGAGCTCCCCGTCCGGGATCGTCTCAGGCGCCGCGATGAGCACCAGCTGGATCTTATGCTCCGCCAGCCGCTGCTCCAGCAGGCCGAAGAAGTCCGCGCAGGCGCACATCCCCGTGCCGTGGGCGAAAAAACCGGCCAGCCGGATTCCCCGCAGGCCGTAGCGGTCGTATTCCCGCAGCGGGCGGTATCCGAGCTTTTCAATCGCCGCGCGCACCCGCGCCGCGGTCTCCGGCTCCACGCGCCGGGTCCCGTTGAGCACGTGTGAAACCGTCGCCGCGGAAACGCCGCTTTCCCGCGCGACCTCACGGATCGTTACCATACAGCCGCCTCCTTCGTGGAAACTACACAAATCATACTTTTAGCATAATCTCTCACGCGCGCATTGTCAATTTGGGAGTTGTGCCGAAACGCCCCCCGGCCGAAATTTCGCCGTTTTGACCGCGCGGACCCGTCGAACTTTTACAAATTCACCACGAAACTGGTAGATTTTTTCGATTTTGTTTTCTTGTTTACGCAAACATGTGTGCGCATTTATTAAAAATCGGCTTAATTTTACAAATTTTAAGTGCAATTTTCACAGAAAATCATTTGACAGCACCCCGTCATCTTGCTATGATGAAGTAGAAAAGCGGCCCTGAGACCGCTGAAAAATCGATTTGAGGAGGAACCCCTATGCTGCTCATCCGCAATGCGAACATTGTGGGGCGTGGAATGTCCGATATCCTGATCGGAGACGACGGAAAGTATCTCGAGATCAAACCGGAAATCCGCGCCGAAGGGATCGAGAACTGCGAAGTGATCGACGCCCGCGGCATGCTCGCCGCCCCCACGTTCGTCAACACGCACATGCATTTCGACAAGGCCTACACGGCGCTTCAGGGCCGTGAGAGCTCGGTCGAAACGCTGGAGGACTCCATCCATATCATGCACGACTTCAAGCGCCATTACACCGTTGAGGAAGTCAAAGCCCGCGCCGAGCGCGCAATCCGCGAGTGCGTCATGTTCGGCACCACCAAGCTGCGCACCAACGTCGACATCGACAACATGGCCAACCTCGTCGGCCTCGAGGGCGTCCTCGCCGCGAAGGAAGCGACCAAGGACATCTGCGACCTCCAGGTCATCGCCTTCCCGCAGGAGGGCATCTACGCCAACGAGGGCACCGAGAAGCTCATGTGGGAAGCCATGGAGATGGGCTGCGACATCGCCGGCGGCATGCCCGCGGCCGAATGGCTCCCCGAGCTCGCCCGCAAACACGTCGACCTCGTCTTTGAGATCGCCGAAAAGTACAACGTCCCCATCGACATGCACATCGACCAGTCGAAGGACATGTTCGACCGTTCCCTGGAATACACCGCCTGGCTCACCCTCCAGAAGGGCTGGGGCCCCCGCGTCACCGGCGGCCACTGCACCTCGATCACCTACCAGAACCAGTCTCACGCGATCAAGGTTATGAAGCTCATCAAAGAGGCCGGAATGAACATCTGCACCAACACCCAGGTGCTTGCGATCATGGGCATCGACGCCGAGCCCCGCACCCGCGGCGTCACCAGAATCCGTGAGATGGTAGAGATGGGAATCAACGTCGCCACCGCGCAGGACACGATCTGCGACGGTTTCCACCTCTATGGCACCGGCGATCCGCTCGACTACGGTCTGGTGGGCGCTTATACCGCGCAGTACAACACCCCCGGCACCGCGAAGACCATTTTCGACATGCTGACCACCAACTCGATGCGCATCTTCGACCCCGACGCCAAGTACGGGATCGAGGTCGGCAACGACGCGGACCTCAACATCCTCGACGCGGACAATATCCAGGAGGCGCTGCGCACCCGCGCGTCCCGCCCCTATATCCTGCGTCACGGAAAGGTCATCGCCTCCTTTGAGCGCAAGGCGGCGCTGCTCTGAGACTCCGGAATAAGGTTTGACAAACCCATCCGCTTCGCCTAGTAAGACAGCAGAGGCAAAGGCGCCGCGGGAATAAAAACGTTATTCGCGGCGCCCTTTCTCTAATTTCAGGAAAGGAAGTCGGCTTATGTACAATCCGGAACAACCCATTTTTGAGACACAGCCCGACAGTACCGTCAAGGTATCCATTGGCGTGGAGGAGAACCCCAAGAGCTGGTGGCAGACCCTCTTCTTCGCCTGGCAGATCACCCTCGTCGACTTTACCCCCTTCATTTGGGCCGGTATGTTCGTTTCCCTTGCGGGTCTGCCCGACACCGTCGTGCCGGTCATGATCAAGACCTGCTTCCTCGCAATGGGTATCGGCACCCTGATCCAGACCACCATCGGCAACCGTCTGCCGATCGTCCAGGGTCCGTCCTCTTCCGTTCTGACCGCCATGGGCGGCGTCACCGCCACCTACGGCTTCCCCGCAATGTGGGGCGCGGTCCTCGTCGGCGGCGCGCTCGAGGCCGTCATCGGCTTCTCCCGCGTGCTCGGCAGACTGCGTAAATTCATCCCGCCCGTCGTCACCGGCTCGGTCGTCGCGACCATCGGTTTCGTCGCGTGCAAAATCGCCGCAGGCTGGATCTTCTCCTCTCACGAGCCGGTCTTCCTGATTCTGGCGGCGGTCGCCTTCCTCTTCGCCCTCTTCCTCAAGTTCAGGGGCAAGGGTCTGCTCTCCCAGGGCTTCGTCCTCATCTCGGTCCTCGTCATCGGCGTCGTCATCTCGTCGATCGTCGGGATCTTCGACTGGGGCAAGGTCTTCGCGGAGGATTGGTTCGCTCTGCCGACCATCTTCCCCTTCCGCAACTTTGAGGGCATTCCCAGCGCGGCCGGTTCTCCTGTTGTGTTTACCTTCGCCGCCATCCTCGCCGGCTTCACCGGCTACATCGGCTCGATGTTCGAGTCGATCGGCGACTACGCCGCGACCTGCGCCGTCTGCGACCAGGTTTACCGCGTCAAGCACATCAATAAGGGCATCTTCGCGGAAGGCCTCGGCTGCATGTGCAGCGGCCTGCTCGGCGCGCTGCCTGTCACCAGCTACACCCAGAACATCGGCATCCTCGCCGCCACCGGCGTGGCTTCCCGCCGCGTCACCCGCGTCGCCGCCGTCATGTTCCTGCTTTATGGCCTGTCGCCGAAGCTCGCCATGCTGCTCGCCTGCATCCCGCGCCCGATCGTCGGCGCCGTCTTCCTCATCTCCGCGAGCATGATCATGTTCTCCGGCATCGACGTCGTCATCTCCGAGACCCGCGACGTCCGCGGCAACCTCATCGCCGGCACCACGATCGGACTGGGCGTCATGATGCCCGTCTTTTTCTCCACCACCGGCGCCGAGTGGGCCGCCTCCTTCCATCCGTTCCTGAAGATGTTCGTCAACAACAACGTCTTCATCGCGGTGGTTTCCGGCGTCCTGCTCAACATCGTCCTGAACATGCTCCTCAAGGAGCGCAAAGCCACCGGGACCCCCGCGCAGGGCGCGTAATTACGACAAACTCCTACTCTACCTTCTCACACAGACAGCGAAAAGCCCCGCCCGGAAACGGACGGGGCTTTTCGTAACCTCTTTTCAAACCGGCGCGAAAGGGCTATACTAAGGAAAAGGCGGTGATCGTATGCGTCAGCAGTCCCTCTTTGAAAGCCGGGAGCCCGAGGCCCCTCTGGCCAGCCGCCTGCGCCCCGAAACCCTCGAGGAATTCGCGGGGCAGCGGCACCTGCTCGGCGAGGGCAAGGTCCTGCGCCAGCTCATCGAGAGCGACCGGGTCTCCTCGATGATCTTCTGGGGGCCGCCCGGCGTGGGCAAAACCACCCTCGCGCGGATCATCGCGCACAGGACCCAGGCGGAATTCATCGATTTTTCCGCCGTGACCAGCGGCATCAAGGAGATCAAGGAGGTCATGGCGCGCGCCGAAACCGGGCGGCGGATGGGCGACCGGACGATCCTTTTCGTCGACGAGATCCACCGCTTCAACAAGGCCCAGCAGGACGCCTTCCTGCCCTTCGTCGAGCGCGGGAGCATCGTGCTCATCGGGGCGACCACCGAGAATCCCTCCTTCGAGGTCAACTCGGCGCTGCTCTCCCGCTGCAAGGTCTTTGTCCTCCAGGCGCTTTCGGAGGAGGAGCTCTTTTCCCTCCTGCGCCGCGCCCTCTCCGACCCGCGCGGCTTCGGCGGGCAGGAGGTCGACTTCCCCGACGAGCTGCTGCGGATGGTCGCCGCCTTCGCCAACGGGGACGCGCGGGTCGCGCTGAGCACCCTCGAAATGGTCGTGCTCAACGGCGAGCGGCGGGACGGGAAGGTCACGGTGACGAGCGGGACGGTCGAGCAGTGCATCAGCAAGAAGTCCCTGCTCTACGACAAAAACGGCGAGGAGCACTACAACATCATTTCCGCGCTGCACAAGTCGATGCGCAACAGCGACCCCGACGCCGCCGTCTACTGGCTTTCGCGGATGCTCGAGGCTGGCGAGGACCCGCTCTATGTCGCGCGGCGGCTCATCCGCTTCGCGTCGGAGGACGTCGGCATGGCGGACAGCCGCGCCCTCGAGATCGCCGTGGCCGCCTACCAGGCAAGCCATTTCATCGGCATGCCGGAATGCAGCGTCAACCTCACCCACGCGGTCGTCTACCTCTCCCTCGCGCCCAAATCCAACGCCCTCTACCTGGCGTATGAGAGCGCCAAAAAGGACGCGCAGAAGATGCTGGCCGAGCCGGTGCCCCTTCAGATCCGCAACGCCCCCACCCGCCTCATGAAGGAGCTCCACTACGGCGAGGGCTACCAGTACGCGCACGACAGCGAGGACAAGCTCACCAACATGCAGTGCCTGCCCGACTCCCTCGCCGGGCGCAGCTACTACCGCCCGACCGCGCAGGGCTCCGAGGCCCGCGTCCGGGAACGCATGGCCCAGATCGCCGCGTGGCGCCGGGAAAACACCTGACCAGATCCGCAAAAGCGGCCGCCTTTGGCGGCCGCTATTTCCTGTCAGGCGCGCCGGGCGGCGGGGCGGCGGCCCTTCCCCGCGCGCTCCTGCCCGGCAAGCTCGCCGCACCTTCCGTTTCCACCGTTGGGAGCGCACCGGAGGGGCGCGATAAAAAGCCGCGGCCGCAAGGCTGAAAATCTCAAACCGGCGCGCGGTAAATCCAGGGCCCCGCCGGGGGTGAAGGAGCGCAAAAATGCCGCCCGAGGGCGGCATTTTCCAAGATCAGAGCACCATCAAAAGGGTGCCGCCGGTGATGAGCACCGCGCCGATGACCGATTTGACGCTGACCGCCTCGTGCAGGAAGATGAAGGCCATCACGATCGTGATCACGAGGCTGAACTTGTCGATGGGGACCACCTTGGAGACCTCGCCGATCTGGATGGCCTTGTAATAGCACATCCACGAGGCGCCGGTGGCGAGCCCCGAAAGGATGAGGAAGAGCATGCTGCGCTGGGAGATGTCGCGGATGCCGTGCTGGGAGCCGGTGAGGAAGACCATCCCCCACGCGAGAAGAAGCACGACCACCGTGCGGATGGCGGTGGCGAGGTTGGAATTGACGTTTTCGATGCCGATCTTGGCAAGGATGGAGGTCAGCGCCGCGAAGACCGCCGAACCGACCGCGTAGACAGCCCACATATAAGATTCTCTCCTCAATGCTATTCTCAGTCCACCTGTCCGAGCGTCCCCAGGCTCGCGGCCTTGAGGTACGCGTTGATAAACCCGTCGATGTCGCCGTCCATCACGGCGTTGATGTTGCCCATTTCAAAGCCGGTGCGGTGATCCTTGGCGAGGGTGTAGGGCATGAAGACGTAGGAGCGGATCTGGCTGCCCCAGGCGATCTGCATCTGCTCCCCCTTGATCTCGTTGATGTTGGCCAGATGCTCCCGCTCCTTGATCTCGACGAGCTTGGCGGTGAGCATCTTCATGCACATGTCGCGGTTCTGGAACTGGCTGCGCTCGTTCTGGCAGGAGACGACGATCCCGGTCGGGATGTGGATGAGGCGGACCGCCGAGGAGGTCTTGTTGATGTGCTGGCCGCCCGCGCCGGAGGAGCGGAAGACCTCCATCTTGATGTCCTCGGGGTCGATCTCGACGGTGTTGTCGTCGGGCAGCTCGGGCAGCACCTCCACCGAGGCGAAGGAGGTGTGCCGGCGGCCGGACGCGTCGAAGGGCGAGATGCGCACCAGCCGGTGCACGCCCGCCTCCGAGCGCATGAAGCCGTAGGCGTTCTCCCCCTCGATCATGATCGACGCGCTCTTGAGGCCCGCCTCGTCGCCGTCGAGATAGTCGAGGATTTTATAGGTATAGCCGTGGCGCTCGGCCCAGCGGGTGTACATGCGGTAGAGCATCTGGGCCCAGTCCTGCGCCTCGGTGCCGCCCGCGCCCGCATGGAAGGTCATGATCGCGTTGTTCACGTCGTATTCGCCCGTCAGCAGGGTGGCGAGCTTCTGGGTCTCGAGGTCCTGCTCAAACCTCTCGGCGTCCGCGAGCGCCTCCTCGTAGACCGATTCGTCCTCCTCCTCATCCGCGAGCTCGATGAGGGTGAGGGTGTCCCCGTAGAGGGCGTCGAGCCTGTCCCAGCCCTCGATCTTTCCCTTGACGCGGGCGGTTTCCACCTGGTTCTTCTGCGAGCGTTCCACATCGTTCCAGAAGCCCGGCGCGGTCGTCTGCTCCTCCAGTTCGGCGAGCTTGCGCTTGAGGCCCTCGTATCCGATCGCCTGGGCGAGATCGTCCAGTTCCTCACGGCGGCCCTCCAGCCGCAGGCGCAGCTCCTCAAATTGCAGCATATCGGCAACTCCATTCCACTAGCATTTGTCATTCTCAGAAATAATATTATAGTATTTTTTCCCGGGAAAGTAAAGCGGTTCCGGCGCAAAACCCCGTGGAAAAGCCGTTCGCACGAAAAGTTCACAATTACGCTCTTGAATTTTCAGGGGATTGTCTGTATCATGGGTATTCAGAAAGCACTATTTATGGATTTATGATTCAGGGGTTGATTTTTTGGCGAACTATACGGGCGTAAAGTGCCCCGTCTGCAACAAACGCTTTACGGAGGACGACGACATCGTCGTGTGCCCGGTCTGCGGCGCGCCCCACCATCGGACGTGCTACCAGCAGCTCGGGCACTGCGCGCTGAACGACCTGCATATTAAGGGACATGCCTGGGAGCCGCCGCACGAGCAGCAGACCCCCGGGCAGGCCCCCGGCGGCGGCGCGGGCGGGACCGCCTGCCCGGCGTGCGGCGCCGGCAATCCCTCCACCGGCCTTTTCTGCCAGGTGTGCGGCGCGCCGCTGCACCGCGGCGCCCAGGGCCAGCCCCAGCCCCAGCAGGGGCAGCCCTTCTCCCCCTTCGGCGGACAGCCCTATGCCGCCGCGCCGCCCGCGCAGAATCCCTACAGCGCGGCCTTCGGCGGGCTCAACCCCTCGGAGGAGATCGACGGGGTGTCGGCGCGGGACCTCGCGCTCTATGTCGGGGAGAACTCCGGCTACTTCCTCCCCCGCTTTAAACAGATTTCCCAGGGGAAGCCCGTTTCTTTCAACTTCTGCGCGCTTTTCTTCAACTTTTTCTACTTTTTCTACCGCAAGATGTATTCGGTGGGGCTCATCCTGCTGGGCATCACCCTGCTCGCGCAGATCCCCACCCTCTTCGTCATGCCCGAGGCGGTCCATTTCGCCCTCGACCACATGAACGACATCTACGCCGGGGCGAGCATGTTTGAGTTCATCAGCGAGTTCCAGCCCACCCAGCACCTGTGGGCCTACGCCGCGATGGAGTACATGCGCTATTTCCTGCTCGCCGTGGGCGTCGTCTTCTCCCTCTTCGCCAACCGCTTCTACCTGCGGCACGCGGTCAAAAAGGTCACCCGCGTCCGTGAGGGAATGCTCGCGGCGCAGGGCACGCTCGACGACCGCCGCTACACCGAGACGATCGCCCGAGCGGGGCGCACCAACCGCGCCATCGTCGTCATCGCCGCCGTGGGCTGCGTGGTGGCCTATTTCGCCGTCTATATCCTGATGGTGATGGCGATCATGGTCTCCTGAACCGAACGACCCGAGGGGGAGCGGCAAAGCCGCTCCCCCTTTTTGCCCTTCTTGCGTTTTTCGCGGCGGGGTGTTATGATGGACCCATCGGGCGCGCTGCGCGAAAGAAAGGAGCCCTGTCATGGCCGCTGAACGAATCTCCGAACCCGCCGTGGTCTGGAAGGACCGCAAACGCATCTGCGGACTGCCGATCACCTTTACGAAATATTCGATGTCGGAGGACCGGCTCTTTCTCGAGACGGGACTTTTGAACACCCGGCAGGAGGAGGTCATCCTCTACCGTGTGCGGGACATCAGCCTCACCATCAGCCTGTGGCAGCGGATCTTCCGGGTCGGGTCGGTGCTCGTGCAGTCGTCGGACAAGTCGCTGCCCAGGCTGCTGCTCAAGAACATCCGCGAGCCCCGCGGGGTCAAGGAACTCATCCACAAGCAGGTGGAGGAGATGAAGCTCGCCCGCCGCCTGCGGGTCGGCGAAATCCTCGACAACGACGAGTGCGGCTGTGAGGACGGCGGGGACGGGATGCTCCTCTGAGGAGAAAAATCTCAAAAAGCCCTTGCAAATCCGGAGCAATCATGCTAAGATGATGGTTAATCGAATAACGCTGAGATCGGGAGAGTAGCGCATCCGCGCCGCAACAGAGAGGTCCGCCGCCGGCTGAAAACGGACCGCGGGAAGCGTCTGCGTGAAGTTCACCCGTGAGCGGCGCCGCTCAACCCCCCCGGGGCGGTAGGCGGCGACGGTTCGCCCCGTTAAAAAGCGCAGAAGTGTCCAATACTCTTTGTATTGGGAATTTGGGTGGTACCACGGACTGGCGTCACGGCCGTTCGTCCCTTTGCGGACGGACGGCCTTTTTATTTTGCAGTATCACAGGGAAGGATGAAATACAATGTTAAACGCGCTGCAACAGATCAGACAGCAGGCGGCCGAGGCGCTGGCGCAGGCCGGCGACCTCAAGGCGCTCGACGACCTGCGGGTCAAATACCTCGGCAAGAAGGGGGAGCTCACCGCCATCCTCAAGCAGATGGGCAAGCTCTCGGCCGAGGAGCGCCCGAAGGTCGGGCAGCTCGCCAACGAGGTGCGTTCGGGCATCGAGGCGCTCGTCGAGGAGCGCACCGCCGCGGTCAAGGCGGCCCTGCTCGACCAGAAGCTCGCGCTCGAAAAGCTCGACGTGACGATGCCCGGCAGGGCCGCGCCGCTCGGCAAGCTCCACCCGCTGACCAAGGTGCTCGAAGAGGTCAAGGAGATCTTCCTCGGCATGGGCTTCTCGGTGGCCGAGGGCCCGGAGGTCGAGACCGACTACTACAACTTCGAGGCGCTCAACATCCCGAAGGATCACCCGGCGCGCGACACGCAGGACACCTTCTACATCAGCGACAACGTCCTGCTGCGCACCCAGACCTCCCCGGTGCAGGTGCGCACGATGGAAAAGCAGAAGCCCCCCATCCGCGTCATCGCGCCCGGACGGGTCTACCGCTCCGACGCGGTGGACGCGACCCACTCCCCCCTCTTCCACCAGATCGAGGGGCTCGTGGTCGACCGCGGCGTCACGATGGCCGACCTCAAGGGCACGCTGGAGATGTTCGCAAAGCGGCTCTACGGCGAGGAGGCGGTCGTGCGCTTCCGCCCCCACCACTTTCCCTTCACGGAGCCGTCCGCGGAAATGGATTTCCAGTGCTTCGCCTGCCACGGCGAGGGCTGCCGCCTCTGCAAGGGCGAGGGCTGGATCGAGATCCTCGGCTGCGGCATGGTGCATCCCAAAGTGCTCTCCATCTGCAACATCGACCCCGAGGAATACAGCGGCTTCGCGTTCGGCATGGGGCTTGAGCGGATCGTCATGCGCCGCTACGGCATCGACGACCTGCGCCTCTTCTACGAGAACGACCTGCGGTTCCTCAACCAATTCTAAGGGAGGGTAACTTATCATGAATTTGTCCATGAAATGGCTGGCCGACTATGTCGACGTCGGCAATATCACGCCCCACGAGTTTTCCGAAGCGATGACCATGTCCGGTTCCAAGGTCGAGGGCTGGGAGCGCGAGGGCGCGGAGATCAAAAACGTCGTGGTCGGCAGGGTCGACGAGATCGTCCGCCACCCCGACAGCGACCACATGTTTGTCACGCAGGTGGACGTGGGCGCGGAAGCCCCCGTGCAGATCGTCACCGGCGCGCAGAACGTCCGGCAGGGCGACTACGTGCCCGCCGCCCTGCACGACTCCTGGCTGCCGGGCGGCGTCCACATCAAAAAGGGCAAGCTGCGCGGCGTCGAATCCTGCGGGATGCTCTGCTCTCTTTCCGAGCTGGGCCTCACAACCCACGACTTCCCCTACGCGGTCGAGGACGGCATCTTCATCCTGGAGGAACCGGACATGAAGCCGGGGCAGGACATCCAGTCGGCGATCGGGCTCGACGACGTGTGCGTCGAGTTCGAGATCACCTCCAACCGCCCCGACTGCCTCTCGGTCACCGGGCTCGCGCGCGAGGCGGCCGTCACCTTCGGAAAGCCCCTCGACCTCAAGGCGCCCGCGGTCAAAGCAACCGTCGACGACATCAAAAACCACCTCTCAATCGAGGTGCTCGCCCCCGCCCTCTGCCCCCGCTACACGGCGCGGATGGTCAAGAACATCAAGATCGCCCCCTCCCCCCGCTGGATGCGGGAGCGGCTGCGCGCCTCGGGCGTGCGCCCCATCAACAACATCGTCGACATCACCAACTACGTCATGCTCGAATACGGCCAGCCGATGCACGCGTTCGACTACAAGTATGTCGAGGGCGGCAAGATCGTCGTCCGCAACGCCAAGCCGGGCGAGACGATCATGACCCTCGACGGGGTCGACCGCGTCCTCTCCCCCGAGATGCTCGTCATCGCGGACGCGAAGAAGCCCTCCGCCGTCGCGGGCGTCATGGGCGGCGAATACAGCGGCATCATGGACGACACCAACATGATCGTCTTCGAGTCGGCCTGCTTCAACGGCCCGTCGGTGCGCACCACCGCCAAAAAGCTCGGCATGCGCACCGAGGCGTCCGGCCGCTTTGAAAAGCAGCTCGACCCCGCCACCACCATCCCGGCGGTCGAACGCGCCTGCGAGCTCGTCGAGCTGCTTGGCGCGGGCGAGGTCGTCGGCGGCATGATCGACGTGGACAATTCCGACCACGCCGAGCGCCGCATCAAGCTGGAGCCCGACTGGATCAACAGCTTCCTCGGCATCGAGGTGCCGGTCGAGGAGATGCACCGCATCCTCACCCGCCTCGAATGCAGGATCGACGGCGAATTCGTCATCCCGCCCACCTTCCGCGCCGACCTCGCGCACAAGGCCGACCTCGCTGAGGAGGTCGCGCGGTTCTACGGCTACGACAAGATCCCCGTCACCGCCATCCGCGGCACCGCCAACGGCCGCTACACCCCCATCCAGAAGTTCGAGCAGCTTCTCGGCCGCACCCTGCTCGCACAGGGGCTTTACGAGGTCGCGACCTACTCCTTCATCAGCCCCAAATACTACGACAAGATCGGGCTTCCGGCGGACAGCGATTACCGTAAATGCGTCGTCATCCAGAACCCGCTCGGCGAGGACACCAGCGTCATGCGCACCACGACCGTCCCCTCGATGCTCGAGGTGCTCTCCCGCAACTACAACAACCGCAACAAAGCCGCCGCCCTCTATGAGATCGGCAACGTCTACCTCCCCGTCGAGGGACGCGAGCTGCCCGACGAGCGCGCCTGCGTCACGATCGGCGCCTACGGCGAGGGACACGACTTCTTCACCCTCAAAGGCGTCGTCGAAACGCTGCTCTCCGCGGCGGGCGTCGAGGGCGCGGAATATGCCGCCGTCTCCGACGATCCCACCTACCATCCCGGCCGCTGCGCCGTAATCACCGTGAACGGCCAAAAGCTCGGCATGATCGGCGAGGTGCACCCGGCAATCTGTCAGAATTACCAGATCGGCGCGCGCGCCTATGTCGCCTGCCTCGACGAGGCGGTGCTGTTTGAAAACGTCGCGCCCGAGCGCGGCTACAAGCCGCTGCCCCGCTTCCCCGCCGCGACCCGCGACCTCGCGCTCATCTGCGACGACGAGCTGCCCGTCGCCGCGCTCGAAAAGGCGATCCGCGAGGCGGTCGGCAAGGTGCTCGAGGAGGTCAGCCTCTTCGACGTCTACCGCGGCGCGCAGGTCGCCGAGGGCAAAAAGAGCGTCGCCTATTCCCTCACGATGCGCGCCGACGACCGCACCCTCACCGACGAGGAGGCCGACGCCGCCATCAAGCGGGTGCTCAAATCGCTCGCAAACCTCGGCGTCGAAATCCGCAGCTGAATCCAAGCATCAAAAAAGCCCCGGTTTTACCGGGGCTTTTTCAGCGGTATATTTGCGCGGGCAAAGTCATACAATATGAGAAATATACAGTTTACGCCTTGCCATAAGGCGAAAATTGTTGTAAAATGGTCAGTAAGAGGGAGGGGTGATGTCATGCACGAGCCGACGATATCCTTTTCGATCCATGAGGATAAGGAACAGCAGATGAAGGAAATCCTGACGGAGGTCTATGACGCGCTCCGCCAGAAGGGCTATAACCCGATCAACCAGATTGTGGGATACATCCTGTCGGAGGACCCGACTTATATCACGACCCACAACAACGCCCGCAGCCTCATCCGGAAAATCGACCGCGACGAGCTGCTCCAGATGCTGGTCAAAAGCTACCTGAACGATTAGAACATTACGGACGCCCCCGCCCGCAGGACGGGGGCGTTGACATCCCGTGGAGGCTTTATGAAGACCGTCCTGATTACCGGCGCGTCCCGCGGCATCGGCCGGGCGTGCGCCCTCGCCTTCGCGCGGGAGGGCTATGCCGTCGCGGCCTGCTGGCACAAAAACGAGGCCGCGGCCCGCTCGCTTTTGGACGAGCTCTCCGCCCTCGGCTGCGACGCGGAGCTCTACCGCGCCGACGTCGCCGACCCCGCCGCCGTCGAGGCGATGGCCGCCGCCGCCGAAAAACGCTTCGGCCACATCGACGCGCTGGTCAACAACGCGGGCATCGCCCAGCAGAAGCTCTTTACCGACCTCACCGCCGCCGACTGGGACCGGATGCTTTCCGTCAACGCGGGCGGCGTGTTCCATACCTGCCGCTGCGTCCTGCCCGGCATGCTCCGCCGCCACAGCGGCCGCATCGTCAACATCTCCTCCATCTGGGGGATCTCCGGCGCGTCCTGCGAGGTGCACTACTCCGCCTCCAAGGCCGCCGTCATCGGCTTCACCCGGGCGCTCGCGCAGGAGGTCGGCCCCTCGGGCGTCACCGTCAACTGCGTCGCCCCCGGCGTCATCGACACCGAGATGAACGCCAATCTCTCCCCCGAGACCCTCGCCGCGCTGTGCGGTGAAACGCCCCTCTGCCGCATCGGCTCCCCCGAGGAGGTCGCGGACGCCGTCGTCTTTTTATGCGGCGGGAAAGCACGGTTCATTACGGGACAAGTGCTAAAGGTCGACGGCGGCTTTCTGGGCGGCTGATCCGGGGGACTTTCGAGAAAGTCCCCCGGGCCCCTCAAAGCTTTATCAGGCCGGCCTCCCCGCCCCACCGCGCACGCGGCCCGTGCCCAAAGCTGTAGCGCGTTCAACCGGAAGCCGCATCCCGCGCCGAAACCGCGCGCGCGTTCAGCTCCCCCGTCAGCCGCGCGCACAGCCGGAACCCTTCCGCGAACGCGGTTTCGCAGTGGATACACTCCATTTCGTACTGCGCGTCGATCAGCGATTTCAGCCAGACAACCTGCTTCTGTGTCAGCCTGCTCCGGATTTTACGGGCGCACCGGCCATATCGCGCCTTAACCTCCTCAAAGCCCGGCTGATGCGCCGCCAGGCCCGCATAATAATCCAGTCCGTTCCTGTAAAGCTGACGTAAATAATCTTCCGCCACCGTTTTTCGCCTCCCAGCATAATATGTGATAGAATGTTTTGATACGACCTTTTTGGTCGCCTCTCTGCCTTTAGTATACACGACTAATAAAGTCGTGTCAAGGGGGTTATCGCTCTTATGAATCATTTTGGCAGTCGTCTCCGGGCGCTACGCCTCAAAAAGCAAACTCCTCAAAAGACGTTGGCCGATCTGCTTGGCATCACCGTGCGGCAGTACCAGCGTTACGAAAGCGGAGAGCAGGAACCGCATATCAATGGGTTAGTCGCTATTGCCGATTATTTCGGCGTATCGATAGATTATCTTGTCGGGCGGACCGACAAACCGGAAACAAACCGTTAAAACAACAAAGGAGGGCACTTCACGTGTTTGACCAGGACACATTCGGAGACCGATTAAAATTTCTGCGCAGCCGGGAGGACAAATCGCCTGAAGAGATCGCGGAACTGCTCAACCTGTCGACCGAGCAGCTTCACAAGCTGGAAAACGGCAGTCTGAACGCCTCGTTGGATTTCCTTGTGAAGCTGGCGGGCTACTTCCAGGTATCGACGGATTACCTGCTGGGACTGACGGACATCCCGCACCTTGAGCAGGGGGCATCCGACTGAGCGCCAATCGATAAAAAAAGCCGCCGTCCCGGAGGGGACGGCGGCTTTTCAGCATCATTCAGGCTTTTTTCTCGCCGAGCTGGCGCTCAAGCCAGATGGAGGCGATATTCATCGCGTCGAAGAGGTTGTTCTTTTCGGTCTTTTTCACGACGCGGTCGCGGGGGCGGAGCTCCTCGTCGGTGGACCAGATTTGGACGGAGACCTTGGTCGGGAGGGTTTCGCCGTCAAAATCGGCCTCGCTGAGGATTTGGAGCATGGCGACGTATTTGTCGCCCATATCGCCGTAATAGATGGTATTCCCGCTGCGGACGAGCGGGCGGCCCTTGTAGGTCAGGGAACCGGGCTTGGTAATTTTCTTTTCCACAGTCATCACTCGCAATCTATCTTCATGAAATTTCGTACCGAGATAAATCATAACATAAATTTGCCAGGCTGTAAAGCGCGGCGCGCTTTTCCGACGGCTTTCGACACGGGTCGAGCGCGCGGCGGTGCAGGGCGGCCGGCCTGATAAAGCTTTGAGGGGGCCGGGGG
>NZ_JAPJQF010000024.1:1571-16356 GCF_030825285.1 Anaerotruncus massiliensis (ex Togo et al. 2026) | reverse complement strand
ACTTTCCCGAAAGCGCGTCCCGCCTTCGTCATGGGTCGAGCGCGCGGAGGCGCAGAGCGGCCGGCCTGATAAAGCTTTGAGGGGGCCGGGGGACTTTCCCGAAAGCGCGTCCCGCCTTCGTCATGGGTCGAGCGCGCGGAGGCGCAGGGCGGCCGGCCTGATAAAGCTTTGAGGGGGCCGGGGGACTTTCCCGAAAGTCCCCCGGAAAGCTTTTCGCCAAGGCCTTTTCCAGAAAAGGCCGTAACAATGACACGTACCTCCCGCTACTTCAGCTCGGCGATCGTAACTCCCGCTTCCCCTTCCCCGTACGTCCCCAGGCGGAAGGTTTTGACGTTGCGGTGCTTGCGCAGGCGCTGCTGGACGGCGGCGCGCAGGGCGCCGGTGCCCTTGCCGTGGATGATCGTGACGGTGGGCACGCCCGAGAGGACGCACTGGTCAATGAACCGCTCGAGCTCGACGAGGGCCTCATCGGAGGTCATACCGCGCAGGTCGAGCTCGGTTTTGACGTCGCGGGTGGCCTTGGAGGAAACGCCGCGCGACGAAACGCCGGCGTTATTGACCGTGACGCGCTTGTTGGACATGTCGACAAGGCGCACCTCCGACTGGTGGACGCGCGTCTTGATGATGCCCGCCTGCACGTTGAGGTATCCCTGCCCGTCGGGCGCGGAGAGGACGGTGCCCTCCTTCCCGAGCTCGAGAAGGCGCACGGTGTCGCCGCGCTTGATCGGGCGGTCGGGCACGTAATTTTCCACGTTCTTGCGGGTGACGGGGTCCGCGAGGTCCTGCAACTTCCGCAGGTTTGCCTTAAAGGCGACCTTCGCCGCGGCGGCGCGCTCGGAGAAGTCGGCGCTGTCCTTCTGGCGGCGCAGCTCGTCGAGCTCGTCGATCAGCTTTTCCGCCTGCGCGCTCACCTGCTCGACGATGCCGCGCGCCTGCACGCGGGCGCGCTCGAGCTCGCGCTCCCGCTCCCGCTCGGCGGTACGGCGCAGTTCGTCCGCCTCGGCGGAGGTGCGCTGCGCCTCGACCCGCTGGCTCGCCGCCAGCGCGCGTTCCTTTTCGAGCTCCTGCCGGGTGCCCTCGAGCTGGGCGACCACGTCCTCGAAGCGCGCGTTCTCGCCCGACAGGTGGGTGCGCGCGTTCTCAATGACGCCGGAGGGCAGTCCGAGGCGTTCGCTGATCGCAAACGCGTTCGACCGCCCCGGCACGCCGGTCAGCAGGCGGTAGGTGGGCCGCAGGGTCGCCACGTCGAACTCACAGCAGGCGTTTTCGACGCCGTCGGTGTTGAGGGCGTACATCTTGATCTCGGCGTAGTGGGTGGTGGCGACCACCCGGGCGCGCTGGGCGCGCAACTGCTCGATGATCGCGACGGCGAGCGCCGCGCCCTCGACCGGGTCGGTGCCCGCGCCGAGCTCGTCAAGCAGGACGAGGGAGTCGCCGTCCGCCTCGTCGAGGATGCGGATGATGTTGGTCATGTGCGCCGAGAAGGTGGAGAGGCTCTGCTCGATCGACTGCTCGTCGCCGATGTCGACGAGCAGCTTTTTGAAGACGGGCACCGTGCTGCCGTCCGCGACGGGCAGCATGAGGCCGCATTGGGCCATCGCGGTGAGCAGGCCCAGGGTCTTGATCGCGACCGTCTTGCCGCCCGTGTTGGGGCCGGTGACGACGAGCGTGTCGAACGTCTCCCCGAGCGAAAGGTCGATCGGCACGACCTTGTGCTTGTCGAGCAGCGGGTGGCGGGCCTTTTTGAGCCGCACCACGCCGGTGTCGTTGATGGCGGGCACGCTCGCATGCATCTCGTCGGCGAGGCGGCTCTTGGCAAAGTAGAGGTCGAGCTCGACGACCGCCTCATAGCTGCCCCGGATGCTGGCGGCGCAGCCGCCCACCTGCGCGGAGAGCTCGTAGAGGATGCGGTCGATCTCCGCCTGTTCCCTGCCCTGCAAAAGCCGGATCTCGTTGTTGGCCTCGACGACCCCCATCGGCTCGATGAAGACCGTCGCGCCCGACGAGGAGGTGTCGTGCACGAGGCCCTTGATCTCATTGCGGTATTCCAGCTTGACGGGCACGACGAAGCGGCCGTCCCGCTGGGTGATGATGTTGTCCTGCAAAAACTTCTGGTAGGTCGCCGAGCGCACCATCTTATCGAGGACCTCGCGCGCCTTGGCGCCCGCCTGGCGGATTTTACGGCGGATGTCGGCGAGCTCGGGGCTCGCGTTGTCGGCGATCTCCTCCTCGCTGATGATCGTGTCCGCGATGTGCTTTTGCAGGTCGGGGAGAGCCACCACCGAATCGAGCAGGTAGGAGAGGCTCGTCTGCCCGCCCTCGAGCTGCCGCCGCCACCGTTCGATCGTCTCGAAGGCGCGCAGCACCTTCCCCACGTCGAGCAGCTCGCGCGGCGAAAGCCGCGCGCCGATCTCACTGCGCTTGAGCGCGGCGGCGGGGTTCTCCACCGCGCCGACCGACGGCGTGGAGTAGCGGTTGGTCAGCGTGTTCGCGTCGACCGTGTACTGCATGAGCTCGCGCACGTCCCGCAGGTCGCGCGCGGGCTCGATGGCCAGCGCCATCGCCTTCGCGTCCTCGCAGGAGCAGAGCTGCGCCAGCCGCGCGAGGATCTTATCCAGTTCAATTGCCTTACAGTATTTATCCATTGACTGATCCCTTCATTGTCCGGTAAAAATCGAGCGTGTCAAACCGCCGTTCCAGCTGTGTGACCGTATAACATTCGCAGACCTCCTCCAGCCGGGCGAACGCCGGTCCGGGGAGGCTGAAGGAGAAGAGCTTCTCCGCCTCGGAATAGAGGATGTGGCGCATGGCGGCGAGCACCCCCCTGCCGAGCGGCAGGCGCACCTGGTCCGCCGGGAAGGAACGGACGCACTCCCCGCAGGCGAGCTGCGCCGACTGGGGCAGGAAGAACATCTCCTCCGCCTCATAGCAGCCGCAGCCCGCGCAGGCGACGAGGTTGGGCATGAAGCCCGCCATCGTGAGCAGCCGGAGCTCGTAGACCGGCTTTAGAAACCCGCAGGCGCGTTTGCCCGTGTCGAGCAGGTAGAGTGTGTTGAGCAGCAGGCGCAGATAGCCGTCCGCGTTTTCCTCACGGGGGGCGACCTGCGCAGTCAGCTCGCAGAAGTAGGAGGCGAGGGAGAGCTTTTCCACGTCGCCGCGCACGCCCATGAAGACGGTGTCGAGATCGGCCTTGTCGACGCTGTACCGCTCCCGGTTGGAGAACAGCACAAAGCACGAGTAGCTGAGCAGCTCGGCGGGAACGCGCAGCGTCCCGCGTGGCTTCTTAGCTCCCCGTGCGTATGCGGATATGATGCCGCGTTCCCTCGTCAGGAGGGTGAGCACGCAGTCAAACTCGTCAATCGCGCGCTCCCGCAGCACGATCCCGTCGGTCGTGATATGCACCGGTATCTCCCGTCACAGCGGCGCCCAAAGCAGTCCCGGTTGCGGACTGCTGCCGGACGTCTACATATTTGAGGTAGTCCTCAATCTTTCCCGAATGTAAAAACGCGTCATAGGCCGACATCTCGCCCGGATTCATCAGCACCGCCCCCATCTTTTCCTGATGGTACTATTTTTTCCGGCGGCGGCACCCTTATCAGAGGGAAAGTCTATCACATTTTCCAGTAATTTAGACTTGACAGCCAAAAACGCGTTTTATCAGAAAAAGCATAGCATACATCCCCCGCCCCGTCAAGCCGGGACGGGGAAGGAAAGGGGCGCATCCGGAGGGATGCGCCCCTTAGGGTGCTTATTCCTGTTCGCGCCGCTTATAGAGCCAGACGCCGGTGGTGATGCCGCCCACGGCCACCGCCGCGATGAGCGCCGCCAGCGCGATCGTCACGCCGCTCAGGCGCCTGTGCGCCGCCGCGGGCGCGGACGCCTGCGCGGGCGCCGCTTCGGCCGGCACCGCCGGCTCGACCGCCTTCTCGGCGGGCTCCAGCGAGATCCTGTCCGGGGTCTCCGGCACCGCGGGAAGCTCCGCCGTGAGGGTGACCGTCGGCACGGTGACGCCCGGCAGATAGTAGCCGCCGCCCGTCACCGGGTTGCTGCCCGGCTTGGCCTCGGGGATTTCCGACACGGTCGCGTCGTAATCCGCAAAGAGGTCGAACAGGTCGTCAAAGGTATAGTAGACCTTGTTGTCGGGGATCGAGGGCATGTTCTTGCCGTAGATCGCCAGTTCCCTGCCCTTGTAGCTGATGACAAGGGTCACGTCGCGGCCTTCGAGCGCGCGCAGCACGCTGCCGGGCACGTTGAGCGCCTTGGAGGCGTTCGCTTTGATGACGTCGCCGCCGTCCGCGCGCTCGATCGATTTCTGGACCTTCGCCCAGAAGTCGTAGTTATCGAGCGAGGCGCTCCCGCCGCCGGAACCACCGCCCGAGGAAGAATGTCCGGAGGAGGGCTTGCTGTTGGTGAAGGTCACGACAAACGGGCTGAAATGGGTGACCGTCACGTCGACATACTGGTTGCCCGCATCGTCCTTCTGAATCTCCAGGTAGAAGGTTTCGCTGCCGCCGGAGTATTCATGGACGATCTTGGCATACCGATCCGTAACGCTCTTCGGGATGGGGAGCTTGAAGGTGACCGGCTGTCCGCTCAGGGAATCGATGGCGCCCTTCGCCTTGACATCATTTCCATCTTTAATGAGCCAGACGGGCTGCACCTCGAACTTAATCTCGGTGACCACCGCGGTCGTGGTTCCGTCGTCGTTGGTGACCTCCTGTACGGCGATATCGTGGATCTCCGTCTCGAGGGAAACATGGATTTCGGTGGTATTATGGGCAAGCGCCGCCTCGGTCGCCTCCGCGGGCAGGTTCCCCTTCACCGCTTCGGCCAAATTCTCCGGCGGTTCTTTCGCCGCCGGGTTGCCGGTGGCGGTCAGTTCGTCCTTCGCGTCGTCAAACGCCTGCTTTTCAGCAGTCGTCGCGTCCGCCGGGACGGTCGCCTTGACCTCCGGAACGCTCGGCGCGGGCGCCACTGTGAAGGCGATGTCGTAGCTCATCCGCAGCGCGTCCACCTGTTTTTTCAGGTCGGGATTCTTCGCAAGATAGTCCGCCAGCTTGCCGGCGTCGAGCTTATCCAGCATGGCGCTGGCCCCTCCGATCGCCGTCTTGAAAGCCGCGCCCTTGTCACTCAAGATGATCGCCTTGATGTCGTCCTCGGTGACGTCGGCCAAAGTCGTGGTGGAATCGTCACCCAGCGCCGCTTTCAGGGCGTCGTTGCCGGCCTTGATCGCCGCCGCGACCACCTCGGCGATCTCCTCGTCGGTATTAATGAATTCGGGAACGACTGGCCATTGAGCCGCATCCTCGATGATGCCGGTTTTGTCGCGGTAAACATAGAAGACCTGTTTTGCGGTGCCAAGTTCATTTTTGGTCAGGATTTCACCGCCGGGGCCTTTCAGGTTCGCCAGATGGATGGTGAACTTGGAGAAATCCTCGAATTTACCGTTTTGGTTGGTCGGGTCTTGCAGACAGATCAGACCCGCATACCCGGGATTCGTCGTATCTGTCTCGTTGTATGTGGTATTGTTCATGTTGAAGGTGGCGCGGGGGCTTGCACCGTCTGCATTCGGATAGTTGCTCAGTCGGAACGCGTTGCCGGAATAGGCAAACGTGTTTCCGCTGACGTCATAGCTGCCGCCGTCTGCCACCTTATAGATGTTGATCGAGTTATGGGTGCAGTCGCCCTTCGCGAAGGTGTTGTTGGCGATCTTGCTTCCGCTGGCGAGTGGAATGGACTGGCTGCACTCGATGCCGTTATAGACCTTTCCGCCATTGGCGTCGAAGGCGTTTCCGGTGATCGTGACGACGCCCGACGCGGCAATATTGATGTAATCGTAATAAATGCCGTCCTGGCCGTCCGCTGTTTTCGCATCTACCCCTCTGATGGTATTGCCGGTAAAGGTGAACGTCCCGTCGCAGGTGACCTTGATCAGGTGGTTCGCACCATTTCTCCCTTCCTTAGGAACGATTCCGGTACCCGTAAACACGGTATTTTTGATGGTTACGCCGCCGGCGCTGACCACCATTGTACCGGTAAATTCCTTGCCGTTGCCGTCGATGGTGACCGCCTTATCCACAGTAACGGAGTCCTCCGCGACGTTCTCCAGAAGCTTGATCACGTCGCCGTTCTTGGCGGCTGTGATCGCCGCGGCAAGGCTCGGATAGCCGACGTTGCCAATCTGCGCGACCAGTTCGCCAGTGAGCTGATTGTCCTTCACGGCGCTCGGCGTAATCTTCGCCGTAATCCCGTTCATGCCGGTGATCTCGGCCCCGCCGTTCGTGCCGGCCCTGAGCGTTTCCACCGTGCCGCCGGAAACCGTGACATCCGACTGAGCGAATGTTCCCGTTACGCTGGCATCGCCCGATTCGCCGCCGGCATACATATTTTTAACCGTTCCGCCGGTCACGTTCAGCTTGATGGCGTCCATGCCGCCGCGGTTGACGCCCTGTAAAACCTTGATATTGGCGCTGCCCGAAACGTTCACGGTCCCGCTTCCGGTATAGCCGTTGGAACCGCCCGCGGTGACATAGGCTCCCGACATATCGCCGCCAGAGATGTTCAGCGTCGCCGTACCGGTACTGCTGATCCCTTCGCCGCCGCCGAATACGAGCAAATAATCGTTACCACCTTCAATGGTAACCACCGCTTCATCGACCCGGCAAGGGGAGTCCTTGGCATCACCGCTATACCATGCGTTTGTATAGGAACAGTCGTCGCTGCAGCCATTTGTCATTGAGGATGCGCCGCCGCCCGCGACCTGTCCGGGGACCGCCCCGCCTGAGATCGTAATCGTCGCTTTGGTGACGTGACTCTTATGCAAGCCTCCTCCAAACAGGGAGTTGAGCCGTCCGCCGATCATTATGATACTGGTCGTGCACGAGGTATCGCTATTGTGGTATCCACCGAACACGTTGGTATTTGCCGGGACATCCTTTTCGCCGCCGTCCCAAGTAATCTTCGCGCCCATTCCGTCAGCGCCGGTCTCCGTGATGGTGATCGGCGTCCCGTTCGCAAAGAAGAAGGGAGCCTTCTTTGTACCAAATTCCTCATAGTATTCCGGCCCGCCGCTGGCGTTATCCAAATCAAGCGTGTTCATCTGTCCGAGCATGGCAATAAAACCGGCAAAGTCAGCCAGTTTTCCGGTCAGTTCCTCCGGGATCTCCGCTTTTTCCTCGTCGGTCAGCGCGTTGTACGCCTCCTGTGCGGCGGCGTAATTCTCCTTGGCTTCCTCCAGGTACGCCGAATACGCCTCATTATAGGCGTCGTTGTATCCCTCGTCGTCCTCGGGAAGATCGACCGCCGGCTCATAGTTGGCGACTGTGTCGGTATCCGGGAGCGCCTCGATCATGTCGATGACCGCCTGGACCGCCTCCGAGGGCTTCTCCTCGGGCTCCGTGTAGAACGGGCAGCCCTCCTTATGTACCTCGCCCTCGGCGGCGCCGCAGGTGCATTCCCCGGAGCTTGAGTCCTTGGAGCTTTCATCCTCGGAGCTCGTGTCCTTGGAACTTGCGTCCTCGGAGCTCGAACCCTCGGAGCTTACATCCTCGGAACTTGGGCCCTTGGAGCCTTCATCCTCGGAGCTCGCGCCTGTGGAGCTCTCGTCCACGGACGGCTCTTCTTCCGTCTTCACAGGACTGATCGTATCGGATACATCCGATACGCCGTCACCGGTGACGGGCTGGTCGTCGTTCGCAAGGCTGACAACGCCGCTCATCGTGAGGATGAGCATGGCCGCAAGCAACATCGTCAGCAAGCGAATCCAGTTCTTTTTCATGATATGCCCTCCTAGAAAAATATCTTTGTCCGAATCGGATCTGTCCGGAATTTCTTTGGGCCGCGGCCGGGGGAGACGGTGTGACCGTTTTTTTCTCCCTATAAAAGAATACGACCGCCTCGACGGCAGTCGTACAGAAAGCCCCCCTAGGGAGGCTGTGCGGCAACCGGCTGTCATACCCTACGGTTTAGACCCATGGCTTTGCATCACTATCTTTCAATAGTTTTGCCAAATATTCATTTTTTGTTACCCATACTATAACATATAGTATGACCTTTGTACAGTTATTTTTTTGAAATTTGGTGGAAATACTTGCAAATTGCCTCCTTTTTTGTGGTTTAAAACATAAAAAACCGGCTTTCCGCGCGCATACGCGGAAAGCCGGACGGATGGAACGCCTCTCAGCGCGGAAAACCGGCCGAGGCGAGCTCCTGCCCAATGTTGAGGATGTGGTCGCCGATCCGCTCGAAATCGGTCAGCATCTCGGAATAGAGGATGCACGCCTCGTCCGAGCAGACCCCCTCGTGCATCCGCCGAATCTGGTTCTGCCGGAACGCGAGGGTCATGTCGTCCATCTTCTGCTCAAAGGCGGAAATTTCGGACAGGCGTTCGACGGAAACGCCGTCCAGCTCTCGAAGCAGGCCGATGGCGCGCAGGCTCACCTCTCTCATCTGTGCGATCTCGCCCCGCGCCTGCTCGGAAAAGGAAATCCGCTTTTCCTCCAGCAGCTTCGTGTACTCGCAGATGTTGACGGCGTGGTCGCCGATCCGCTCGAGGTTGCCGCTGATCTTGAAAAAGGCGCTGATCGTCATCGAGTCCCGCTCGTTTGCCTCGTAAACGATGATGCGCGAGATGTACTTTGATATTTCCTTATTGAGGTAGTCGATGTATTCCTCGGTGCGTTCGACCTCCGCCAACCGGCGGGAATCGCCGTCCAGCACGGCGAGGAAGCTCTGCTCCACGTTGCCGCGGGCCATGTCGGCCATCCGTCCGAGCTCCCGCCAGACGCCGTTGATCGCAATGGCGGAGTTGCCCATCTGGTATTCCGGCGACGCCTCCACCGGCTTGATGTAGAGCAGCTTTTGCAGCGCGGCGTCCTCCGAGACGTGCTCGGGCAGGATGCGCACCGCGAGCTTCGCGAGCCAGGTGCCCAGCGGGAGCAGGAGCAGGGTGGTGGCAACGTTGAAGAGGGTGTGCATGTTGGCGATCTGGGCCGCCGGGCTGCCGGGGGTCAGCGCCTCGATAAACTGCGTGAGCGGGAACGTCATGCAGACCACGGTGAAGATGCCCGTCCCGATCAGGTTGAAGAGCAGGTGGATGACGGTGGTGCGCTTCGCGTTGCGCCCGGTGCCGATCGAGGCCAGCACCGCGGTGATGCAGGTGCCGATGTTCTGGCCGAAGAGGACGTAAACCGCGCTCGGCAGGCCGATGAGCCCGCTGTCCGCCAGCGCCTGGAGGATCCCCACCGACGCTGAGGAGGATTGGATGACGGCGGTGAAAAGCGCCCCGGCCAGGATCCCCAGCAGCGGGTTGCCAAAGCGGGTCATGAGGCTGACGAACGCCTCCGAATCCCGCAGCGGCATCATGGAGGAGCTCATCATCTCCATCCCGATGAAGAGGATGCCCAGCCCCGCGACGATCTGCCCGTAGTGGTGAAAGACCGCCCGCTTCATGAACACGACCAGCGTCACGCCGCAGAAGGCGAAGAGCGGGGCCAGCGCGCCCACGTCGAGCGCGATGAGCTGGCCGGTGATGGTGGTGCCGACGTTCGCCCCCATGATGATCCATACGGCCTGCCGCAGGGTCATCATGCCCGAATTGACAAAGCCCACGACCATGACGGTGGTCGCGGAGGAGGACTGGATCACCGCCGTGATGCCCGCGCCGACCGCGACCCCCAGCAGGCGGTTGCTCGTCAACCGCTCCAAAATCCGCTTCATGCGGTTGCCCGCCGCCGCCTCGAGCCCCGAGCTCATCATCTGCATCCCGTATAAAAACAGCGCCAGGCCTCCCAGAAGCCCCAGGATATCCGCCACCTTCACGCGCGGCACGCTCCTTCTCTCTTTACTTCCTTCCCGAATCCGCCGGCAGGGCGGGGATGAAACATTCCAAAGGCATGGCGCGCGTCCGGCGCCGGACGCGGGTCATGCCTCTTTAGTCCCGGTATCCGGGCGGATGCTCCGGACGGCGCAGCTGCTTCCATGCGGAACGTCCCCCCCTTTTCACCGCGATTTGCAACCCATTATAAAAGATCGCGCCGGGGAGCACAAGGGTTCCGCCGCAAATTTTACGCAGATTTTACACGGCGGCGAAAGAGGCCCCGCGGGGACGGTTGTCCGTCCCCGCGGGGCCTCCTGTTCGTTTTTCAAACCGACGCGCGGCTCAGTTGTAGCCGAGCGACCGGATGACGTTCTCCCGGTTGCGCCAGTCCTCGCGCACCTTGACCCAGCATTTGAGGTTGACCCGGCAGCCGAGGAACCGTTCGATGTCCTGCCGCGCCTGGGTGGCGATCCGCTTGAGCATCTCGCCGCCCTTACCGATGATCATCCCCTTGTGGCTCTCCCGCTCGCAGTAGATCTGCGCCTCGATGTCGACGAGGTCCTGTCCCTCCCGCTCCTTCATCGATTCCACCGACACGGCGGTGCCGTGCGGGATCTCGTCGCGCAGGTTGCGCAGGAGCTTTTCCCGCACGATCTCGGCCACGATCACCCGTTCGGGCTGGTCGGTCAGCGTGTCCGCGTCGAAGAAGAAGGGGGAGGGCGCGGCAAACGCCTCGAGCTCCCCGAGCACCGCGTCCACCCCGTCGCGGGTGAGCGCGGAGATCGGCACGACGGCGGAAAACTCGTACTCCTTTGTAAAGGCGAGGATGCGGGGCATCAGCTTCTCCTTGTTGGCGAGGGTGTCGATCTTGTTGACGACGAGGACCGCGGGAATCCGCTGCGCCCGGAAGGAGGCGATGAGGTCTCGCTCGGCGGGGGCGATCTCCCCCTGCGGCTCGACGACGAGCAGGGCGACGTCCACGTCCGCGACGCTGTCGCTGACCTGCTTCACCATGTATTCCGACAGCCGCGTGCGGGGCTTGTGGAGCCCCGGCGTGTCAATGAAGACAAACTGGGTCTCCCCCCTCGTCAGCACGCCGGTGATGCGGGTGCGGGTGGTCTGGGGCTTGTCCGAGACGATCGCCACCTTCTCCCCGATCAGGGCGTTGAGCAGGCTCGATTTTCCCACGTTGGGGCGTCCGACGATGGCGACGAACGCCGATTTGGTGCTGTATTCCGGTTCGGTCAAAATGCTTCTCCTCCCCGCCCCTGTGGGGCGCGTCCAGTTTTTCCGCCCTTTACGGCGCGGCGCAAAAATGCGCCGGCGGTCTACGCCGGCGTCTGTTTCTCCCCGCCGAACCCGAACACAAACCAGGCCGCGAGGGCAAGATAGATCACGAGCAGCACCTTCGGCTGCCAGTGCGCGAGCAGCGCGCGCCAGAGCGCGAGCAGCCCCTCCGGGCGCCAGAGCACGGCGAACCCGACCCCGACGCTCGCGAGCGCCATGACGAGCACCGCGCCGGCAGAAACGTCCTTGGCGAGCTTCGCGAGCGGATGCCTGCCGGGGCTGGCGAGGTCGACGGCCGCCTCGACGGCGGTGTTGAGCATCTCGGCGGCGAGCACGCCGCCGGCCGCGAGGGACAGCAGCCCGAAGCCCGCGGCCTCCACGCGCAGCGCCCCGGCCAGCCAGAACACGAAGAGCGCGGCGGCCAGGTGGATGCGGAAGTTGCGCTCGTGCAAAACGCAGTGGCGCACGCCGCAGCCCGCCCAGCGAAAGCTGCGGGCGAGGGCGGCGAGCTTAGATTTCATCTTCGGTCAGCACATAGCTGCCGTCCCGCTGCAATCCGAGGCTCGAGAGCACGCTCTCCTCCTTCTCGCGCATCCGCACCATCTCGAGCCCGCCCGACTCGTGGTCGTAGCCGAGCAGGTGGAGCATCGAATGCACGGTCAGAAAGCCGATCTCCCGCTGGAGGGAGTGGCCGTAGATACGGGCCTGTTCGACGGCCTTTTCGATCGAGATGACGATATCGCCGAGCTGGAGCGCGCCCGTCTCGAGGTTGCGGTCGTAGACGCCGTCCTGCCCGAGCGGGAAGGAGAGCACGTCGGTGGCCGTGTCCTTTTGGCGGAACTCGTTGTTGAGCTGGCGGATCTGTTCGTTGTTCACGAAGCTGACGCTGACCTCCGCGCTGTCGCCGAACTGCTCGGCGGCGAGCACCGCGTGGCAACAGCGGCGGATGAGCAGCCGGATGCCGCTGGGGATCTTCACGTCCTTCTGGCGGTTGGTGATGAGCACCTTGATACTTTCGGTCATCTGTTGCGTTTACCCTCCTCGTAATACCGCTCGTACGCCTTGATGATCGCCTGTACCAGGCGGTGGCGCACGACGTCTTTCTCGGTGAAATGAAGGATGGCGATGTCATCCACGTTCTTCAGCACCTTGACCGCTTCCAGAAGGCCCGAACGCCTGGCGTCCGGCAGGTCGATCTGGGTCACGTCCCCGGTGATGATGGCTTTGGAATTGAACCCCAGCCGGGTGAGGAACATCTTCATCTGCTCGGGCGTGGTGTTCTGGGCCTCGTCGAGGATGATGAAGCTGTCGTCGAGGGTGCGCCCGCGCATGTAGGCGAGCGGGGCGACCTCGATGTTCTGGCGCTCGACGTATTTCTGGTAGTTCTCGGCGCCGAGCATATCAAAAAGCGCGTCGTAAAGCGGACGCAGGTAGGGGTCGACCTTGTTCTGGAGGTCGCCCGGCAGAAAGCCGAGCTTCTCCCCCGCCTCGACGGCGGGGCGCGTCAGGATGATGCGGTTGATCTCGTGCGCACGGAAGGCGCGCACCGCCATGGCCACGGCGAGGTAGGTCTTGCCGGTGCCGGCGGGGCCGACGCCGATGGTGATCGTGTTGTCGCGGATCGCCTCGACGTACCGCTTCTGCCCGAGGGTCTTGGCCTTGATCGGCTTGCCCGTCGTGGTGATGCACACCACGTCGTCCGCGAGCGCCGCGACCTTGTCCTCGCGCCCCTCGCTGACCATCGCCATGACATAGCGGATGTTCTGTTCGGTGAGCGACTCCCCCTTGTTGATGAGGGAGAGCAGCCCGGTGATGGCGCGTACCGCCAGGGAGACGCCCTCCTCGTCGCCGAACACCTTGATTTCGGTGCCGCGGCAGGTCACCGTGACGCTGTATTCCTGCTCGATGAGCCTGACGTTCTCATCGAAGCTCCCGAACAGCGCCAGCGCGTGCTCCATCCGGTCGATATTCACCAGTTGTTCGATCATTCGTTTTTTTCCATCCTTTTTCTATTGGAAATCCCCAAAATCATCCACGATTTAGTATAGCAAATCTTCACGCAAATAACAAGCAGTTTCCACAGTTCTTTATGAATATTTTGTGAAACTTTCCCAGTTTCTTTGGAAACGCGCCAAAATCCCTAGTAGCCTCCCTCGCGCAGAGCCTTTTCCCCCTGTCCTGTGCGGTCGAACACCGGGATTTCCACCTGCCGGGCGATGTCCATCTCCACGAGGTATTCCCCCGTCAGCACGACCCTGCCGCCCTCCGTTTTGGCCGAGACCTCCCGCTTGACCACCGCGCCGGACGCCCACGCGCCCCGCTCCTTCGCGGCGAGCTGCCGCTCGGCGATGCGCAGCGCCGTTTCGGCGCTGATCCGCTCCTCCTCCGTCTCGTAGAAGATGTAGGTTTCGCGCGTCACCGGGAAGGGCATCTCCACACCGAACAGGACGGGCGGCCGGGTCACCTTCTCCACCTTGTACTCCCCGTCCAGCCCCGAATAGAGGAAGAGGGGCAGGCGCACCCCCGGCAGCTCGAGGTAGCGGCGCTTGACCACCCGCCCGGACGGCACCGCGCGCGACTGGGTGAGCGGCACCTCGACGGCGAGGCTCTCGGGGACGCGCGCGATGACCTTGGCGTTGGCGCGCAGCAGGTGGTTGAGCCCCCAGCGGTCCTCAAAGACGCCGCTCACGAGGATCTCCCCCTCCCGGACGGCGTCCCCCTTCTGTACGGCCGCCCGGCCGTCCGTGACCGCCATGCTGACAATCTGGCCGTCCCGCGCCGCCACGACGTTGGCGGGCACTTTGGTGTCGATCTTCTGGGGCGGCACGGTGCGTTCCCGCACGAGCAGCGTCGCGGTGGTGCCGCGGATGTTGAGCGCCGCCCATGAGAGATCGTCCACCTTGAGCTGGACCTCGAGCTGGATCTCCCGCGCGTCGAGCCCGCTTTTGAGGACGCCCCGCCTGACTCCGAGCTCCTCGAGCGCCTGGAGCAGCACCTGGCTGTCCACCCGCTCGTTCCCCTGTACCTCGACCACCCACACGAACTGCTGGGTGACGGCGAAGAAGGCGATGAAGAGCGCCGCGCCGGCGGCCACGCCGATCCTGCGGCGGTAGCGGCGCAGCAGGAAGGGCAGCCCGTGACGCTCCTTCACGCGGGTGACCGCCCCCGCCTTGCGGGCGAGCGGGCGCATCCGCCGGTAGCCGTCCACGGTGGTGCGGCCCGAATATCCCGCCTCCTCCCGCCGGCAGTCCCACAGGGGGACCCGGTGGTGGGCGCAGAGGTTGATGAGGCGCTCGAAGGAACCCGACCGCGCAAAAAATTTGACATGCCCGCGCAGGTAGCGCAGGAACCGGATAAACAGCAAAAAACCACCCCTCAGCTTGTCGAAAATCATTTCGGCAAGCTGAGGGGCCGCTGCGGCGGGTTCTCCGCCCGCCGCGCCTCTCCAACATGCCGTATGCGTTATAAAACCGGCGGTCCATCTCCGCGCCAAGAGCCTCGCTTCGCTCGGTTGCGCTCCGAAACGCGCCTGCGGGCGCAGCCCCACACACGCCCTCTCCCTTCCGGGGCGGCGGGGCTTGCCGGGTTTGAAACATGGAATCATCGGGATACGGAGGCTCTGCCAAAAAATCATTTCGGCAAGCTGAGGGGCCGCTGCGGCGGGTTCTCCGCCCGCCGCGC
>NZ_JAPJQF010000024.1:0-1471 GCF_030825285.1 Anaerotruncus massiliensis (ex Togo et al. 2026) | reverse complement strand
CTCTCCAACATGCCGTATGCAAAATGGCGGGGTCCGGTATGAAGCGCCGGCTTCCCGGCTCCGCCTGTCAAACGATTCAGACCGTGGAGAACTCCAGCGCGGTAAAATATCCCTGCACCGTCATGCTGTCTCCGCTGAGGCATTTTAGGGTCAGGCGGCGGCCGGTGAACTTGAGGATCATCCTCCCGGTGTTGAGCCGGACGATCTGGTCGTTGTATTCGAGCACCCCCTGGCAGTGCTCGATATAGGCTTCGCGGTTGCCGAGCAGCTCCAGCTGCGGCAGCCCTTCGAGCACGTCGACCGGCAGCTCGAGGGTGCGGGACACCGCGTCCGCGATCGAATAGCGTTCCTTTTTCCCTTTCTTCCTTCCGAACATCGATTTTCCCCCATCTCCCCGCGGCAAATTTGGGTGCATCCGCCGGGGGACCAGTACATAGATATTATAAAAAGCGGTTTTTTATGTAATCGGGGGTGTGGGCGCGTGAAATGCGCAAAATACCTGTTGGCGGCGTCCGCGGCGGCGGCCGCCGTCGGGCTTTTATGGAAGACCAAGGAGGTGTCGGAGGGGGTGCGCGCGGGGCTCGGGAGCTGCGCGGCGGTCATCATCCCCTCCCTTTTCCCGTTTATGATCCTCGCGGGGCTGATCGCCGCGACGCAGGCGGGGGCGGTGCTCTCCCGCGCGGTGAGCGGCTTTACCCGCCGGGTGATCGGCATGCCGGAAAACCTCGGCGCGGTGCTGCTCATGAGCTTCGTGGGCGGCTTCCCGGTCGGCGCGCGGATGCTCTCCGACATGCTCGCGCGCCGGGAGATCGACCGGGAAACCGCCGAGCGCGCCCTCTGCTGCTGCGTGAACGCCGGGCCCTCCTTTCTCATCTCCGCCGTCGGCGCGGGGATGCTCGGCAGCCGCGCGGCCGGACTCGCGCTGCTCGGCGCGCAGGTGCTCTCCTCCCTCGCCGTCGGTGCGCTCGCCTTCCGGGGCGCGCGGGCCGGCAGTCCGCCGGCCCGCGCGCCCGAACGCTCCCGCGACGCCTTCGTGAACGCCGTGCGCTCCGCCGCCTCGGGCATCCTCTCGATCTGCGCCTTCGTCGTCGCCTTCTCCGCCGTCACCGCGCTGCTGCGCGCCGTCGGGCTCACCGGGGCGCTGGCGGGCGCGCTCGGGAAGCTCTTCCCCGCGCTGGGGGAGCCCTTCTTCACCGCCGCGCTCGCCGGACTGCTGGAAGTCACCGGCGGCTGCATCGCGGCCGCGTCGCTGGGCGGGCGCGCGGGCTTTTTGCTCTGCGCCTTTCTCGTCTCCTTTTCCTCCCTCAGCATCATCTTCCAGGTGCGCTCCTGCTTTTTTGACGGCTGCGGCGTGCGGTTCGGGCGGTTTTACCGCTCCCGGCTGCTTCACGGCGGGCTCACCACCCTCTTCGCCGCCCTCTTCGCCCGGTGGCTGCCCCCCGCCGTCCTCGCGGCGTCCGTCTCCCTCTCC
>NZ_JAPJQF010000096.1:0-4298 GCF_030825285.1 Anaerotruncus massiliensis (ex Togo et al. 2026) | reverse complement strand
GGTGGAGCCGCCCCTCATCGTCGAGGGGGAGGGGGGCTTTTCCCCCGAGATGCTGCGCGTCTACCGGAAGAAAGAAAACAAAAAGGAGGGCGGAAGATGAGCGGGAAGCTCTATGTCGTGGGCACGCCGATCGGCAATCTGGGGGACTTTTCCCCGCGCGCGCTCGAGACGCTCCAAAACTGCTCGTTTATCGCGGCGGAGGACACGCGGGTGACGCTGAAGCTGCTCAACCGCTTTGAGATCAAAAAGCCGCTGGTCAGCTACTATGAGCACAACATCCGCGAGCGGGGGCAGGAGATCCTCGCGCGGATTTTAGCGGGGGAGGACTGCGCGGTCGTGACCGACGCGGGCATGCCCTGCATCTCCGACCCGGGCGAGGACCTCGTGCGGCTGTGCGCGGAAAACGGCGTCGAGACGGTCGTGGTGCCGGGGCCGAGCGCGGCGGTGTCCGCGCTGGCGGTGTCGGGGCTTCCGACGGCGCGGTTCTCCTTTGAGGGCTTTCTCAGCGTCAAGCGCACCAGCCGCATGGAGCATCTGGAGGCGGTGCGGGAGGACCCGCGCACCCTCATCTTCTACGAGGCGCCCCACAAGCTCGTTTCGACGCTCGCCGACATGCTCGAGGCGTTCGGCGACCGGCGGATCGCGCTGGCGCGGGAACTGACGAAGGTGCACGAGGAGGTGCGGCGCACCACCCTGGCCGGCGCGGCGGCCCACTACGCCGAGAATCCGCCGCGCGGGGAGTTCGTCCTCATCGTCGAGGGCGCGCCGCCCAAAAAAACAGAGCCTCCCGATTTCCGGGAGGCTGTGGAGCTGACGCTCGGGCTGGCCGCGCAGGGGGCCTCCCTGTCGGAGGCCGCGAAGGAGGCCGCCCGGCGTACGGGCTATAAGAAAGGAGAGCTCTATAAGGCCGCGCTGAAGGAGTGACGCGGCTATGTAGGGGCTTTTGGAGCGCTGCAAAGAACAGAAAGCCTAGAGGAGCAGGTAGGCGAGCGCCATGAGCAGGGCGTTATCCGCCTTTTCGTTGTAGAGCAGGAAGAGCAGCCCGAGGATGAGCAGCGTCTCGGTGTCGATGCCGAGCTTGTCGATCAGCCCGCTGATCGGGTCGGTCGGCTGCTGCGTTTGCTGGGCGGGCTGCTGGGGAACCACATGCGATTCCGCCTCGATGACCCCGCCCTCCGTGACCTGCGCGGGCCCGCCCATTGCCTGCCCCTGCGAGAAGGAGATTTCGGGCGTCGGGTCGAACAGAATCGGCTCCGGCTCCTCGGTTACCGGCTGCATGGCCGATGGAGGCACGTCGATGAACTGCTGCGTGGCGGCCTGGCTGCGCGCCTGAAATTCATGGACGCGGTTGATCGCCTCCTGCTGCATGCGGATCATGTCCTCTTCGGTATAGGTTTTGGTGCTGTTCCATCGCATCATCGTTTACCACCGCCTGAAAAGAGATTTCCGAGGCTGCCGAGCAGCCCGCTGTCGCGCACGGCCGGCCAGGCGTGCATCAGCCGCATCAGCCGGACCGCCCCGTCGATTTTGCCCGCCCGTTCGGGCGAAAAATGTGGTTTGAGCGCCTGCAGAAGATCGATGTTTTTATCCGGCTGGTTCATGGTGCCGAGCACGCCCGCAAGCTTGCCGATCGAGCCGAGGTCGGGCATCCCGCCTCCCGCGGCGCCGCCCGCGTTCTGGCCGCCGCCCCCCAGCATACCCAGGATGGAGGAGAGCGCCGCGGGGTCGAAGCCGCCGCCGGTGCCGCCTCCCGCGGAGGGCGCGGCGCCCGCGTTTCCGCCCCCCTGAAGGTTTTGCAGGAGGGAGGCGAACGCGGACGGGTCGAAGCCGCCGCCCGCGTTTCCGCCGGCGGGCGGGGCGCCGCCTCCGGCATTGCCGCCCCCCTGGAGTCCCTGGAGCAGGGAGGCGATCGCGGCGGGGCTGGGGCCGTTCCCGGCTCCGCCCGCGCCTCCGCCGGCGGGCGGAGCGTTCCCCGCGTTCCCGGACCCCTGGAGGTTTTGCAGGAGGGAAGCGATCGCGGAGGGGTCGAAGCCGCCCGGCGCGGCGCTTCCGCCGTCCGGCTGCCCGGAGGGCGCCGCGGCGCCGCCGGGGGAGAGCCCGATCGACTGGGCGACCTGCCGGAGCTGTTCCATTTTGCCCGGGTCGCCCAATATCGAAGTGAGCATCGAATTCAGGTCATCCATGCAATCCCCCTCTTCGCGTATGGCGTTCACAGGCCCGCGCGGCGCGCGGGCCTGTGAACGACGGAATGCCTTTTACTGCCTGCCCATCAGGCCGCGCAGCAGCTGTTGGACCTTGGGGTTTCCCAGGAACTGCTGGACCGCCGCCGGATTATTCATAAATCCCTGGATCTGGGCCCTTTGCGCGGGGCTGAGCCCGCCGAGGATGCCGTCCATCTGACCGCTCTGCATCTGCTCGCGGAGCTTTTCCGGGTCCTTGCCCATCTTTTTGCCCGCCAGGGCAAGCAGGGAATCCATCTGGTCGGGAGAAATGTTGAAATTGTTTGCCAATCGGTTCACCGCCTGTTTTCTTTCGTTCATTTATATGTTATATTAATAGCAGATATTCAGAAAAGTGTGACACCCGGCCCGCGGCAAAGCGCATGCAACCACCGAATTTTTTCGTTTGCGCGCGTTTTTCCGAAGGCCGGTTTTTCTCCGGAAAAGACCGGTATTCCGGCGCGTACGCGCCGTCTTGGAAAGGATGGGCCGGTTCCCATGCGATTGATCGTAACGTCCGACACCCATCGCGATTTTCATTCCCTGCGCAGGCTGGTCGAGATGCACCGCGCTTCCGCCGATATCTTCATCCACCTCGGCGACGGCGCGCAGGAGCTGGAACAGGCGATCGCGCTCTATCCCGATTGCAAATGGCTCAGCGTGCGGGGCAACTGCGATTTTGGGACAAGCGCCACGCTGGCGGGCTGCTTTTCCTGCGGACCCGCGAAAATCTTTTATACCCACGGCCACATGTACAGCGTCAAATACGGCCTTGACGACCTGGTCGCCGCCGCCGCGGATATCGAGGCGAACGTTGTGCTCTTCGGGCACACCCACGTGCCCTTTGTGGGCTACCAGAGGGGGATGCACCTGCTCAATCCCGGCAGTCTCGGCCTGCCGCGCGACGGCAAAAGCACCTATGGGGTGGTCGACGTCACGGAAACCGACATCGTGTGCTTCATCAACGAGCTGGACAACCGGCGCAAATAAAAACAGGAGCCCCCGGCAGCGGCCGGGGGCTCCTGTTCCATTTTATGACGCCGTTCAGCGGGCCGAACAGCTATTTTTTGTCCTCCGTCTCGATGCCCATCTTGCGGGAAAGCTCCCGCACCGCGGAGTTGGCGCAGACCACCAGGATTTTGTCCCCGGAAAAGATCTGCGTGTTGCCGCGCGGGATGATGAGCCGCCCATCGCGGGAGACGGACACGATGACCGATTCCTCCGGCAGCCGCAGCTCGGACAGCGTGATGCCGTTGAGGCGGTACTTGGGCGGGATCTGCAATTCCGAGAGGGACGCCTCGCCGCGCGCGAGCGGCATGAGCTGCTTGATGGCGGCGGTATCCACCTCCCGCTCGAGCAGGCGGGCGATGTTGTCGGTCGAGGAGATGGGGATGTCCACGCCAAGCTGCTTCATGACCGCCGCGTTTTTGGGATTGTTGATGCGCGCCACGGTGCGTTCCACCTGGAACACCTTTTTGGCCAGCTGGCAGGAGACCAGATTGTCCTGGTCCTGCCCGGTCACGGCGATCAGCGCGTCCGCGCCCTTGGCGCCCGCGCTTTCCAGCACGTCGATCATGCTCCCGTCCCCGCAGATGACCGGCACGTCCAGTTCGTCCGCAATGCGGGTGCACGCCTCCCGGTCCGTTTCAACCAGATGGGGCTCGTGCCCATGCTCCAGCAGCGTCTTGGTCAGGTAGTAGCCCACCTTGCCGCCGCCCACAACAACGATTCGCATCTTCCATGCACCTTTCCTAGATGATTTTCCGCCCGGCGGGCGGTTTTGGATTTGCCGCGCTGCGCCCGGCGAGGCTTTAGATGCGCTCCTCACCTGCGGCGAGCGCCGCAGAGCGGCGACGCGCATTCAAAGAGGGCCACAGGCGCCACTTGTCCCTTCGGGACAAATGGTGTCCCCATTCGGGCTGTCGCTTCGCGACCCCTTTGGATTCCCCGTAGGGAGTCGCCATGCGACCCGGCCCTGCGGGCCGGAACCCTAAGCGGAGCCGCCTTCGGCGGCAAGAATCACGAGCGCGTTCCGCCGCGCGGCACGGGTTCCTTTTCGGACGGACGAAAAGGAACCAA
>NZ_JAPJQF010000023.1:0-39275 GCF_030825285.1 Anaerotruncus massiliensis (ex Togo et al. 2026) | reverse complement strand
GGGGACCCGCGGGCCCCCCCCCCCCCCGGGGCTCCCTTACCCCCCCCAAAACCCCGGCGGCCCCCGGCCGGCCGGCCGCCCCCGCCGCTTTACATTCTGATTCTCATTTGGACGACCGCTGCCGGTCGATCTCATCGGCGAGGTTGCGTCGCATCCGGGCCACGAGGGCGGAGGCCTGCGCGATCTCCTCCCCGCTCAGTCCGCGGTAGAGCACCCCGTGCAGCTCATCGATGACCGCCTCCACCTGCGGGCGCAGCGCGAGCGCCCGCCCGGTGGGATAGAGGTGGTTGATCCGCCGGTCGTCGGGGTCGGTTTCCCGGCGCAGGAGCCCCGCGTCCTCCAGCGACTTCGCCACGCGGGCGGTTGTTCCCTTGTCAAACCCCCGCCCCACCGACAGCGCGTCCTGCGTCGTGCCGGGCATCTGGTAGACCTGCATCAGCACCGGGAGCTGCCCCACCTCGACCCCCAGGGGAGCGAGCCGGCAGGCGAAGAACCGCTGCCCGTAACGGTAGAGGATGGAGATATCCCGGTTGAGGCGCACCTTTTTCATGCCGCGCCTCCCTCCGCCTCCTCCTGCGCCTTGAGCTCACGGAGGACGGTGAAGCCGATCTGCACCGAGAGCAGGAAGGTGGCCAGATCGGAGAGCGGCTGGCTGAGCTGCACGCCGAGCACCCCGAAGAGCGGCGGCAGGACGAGGATGAGCGGCAGGAAGAAGAGCCCCTGCCGCGCCATGGCGAGGACGGTCGCCTTGGCGGCCTTGCCGATCGTCTGGCAGAGCATGTTGTTGATGATCACCCAGGACATGAGCGGGAAGGCCACGCACTGGAAGCGCAGCGCCCGCGCGCCGATCTCGACGACGAGCGCGTCCTCCCCGCGGAAGACCGCGATGATCCCGGGGGCGAAGATGAACCCGGCCACCGCCAGCACCGCCAGCACGACGACCGACACGCGCACGCAGAACCAGAATCCCTCGCGGACCCGCTTATAGAGCCTGGCCCCGTAATTGAAGCCGCACACCGGCTGGAAGCCCTGTCCGAAGCCGATGAGCGCGGAGGAAGCGAACATATTGACGCGGGAGACGATCGACATCGCGGCGATCGCCGCGTCGCCGTAGGGGCCCGCGGCGAGGTTGAGGCAGATGGTGGCGACGCTCGCCAGCCCCTGCCGCCAGAGGGAGGGCAGGCCGCCCCGCAGGATTTCGCGGTAAAGCTCCCAGCGGGGGGTGAAGTCCCGGAAATGGATGCGGATGTTCCCGCCCCGCGAACAGCCGACCAGCAGGATGCAGAAGCTCACAAACTGGCTGATGACCGTTGCGATCGCCGCCCCGGCGATGCCCATGTGGAAGACGAAGATAAACAGCGGATCCAGCGCGATGTTGAGGATGCCGCCCGCCGCGATGCCGACCATCGCGTAGGAGGCGCTGCCCTGGAAGCGCAGCTGGTTATTGAGGACGAGCGACGCGGTCATGTAGGACGCGCCGAGCAGGATGTACCGCGCGTAATCCCGCGCGTAGGGCAGGATCGTCTCGGTCGCGCCGAGCAGCCGCACGAGCGGGTCGAGGAAGATAAGGCCGAAGAGGGTGATGAGTCCGCCTACGATCAGCGCCGAGAAAAAACCGGTCGCGGACATGCGCGAGGCGTCCCGGAAATCCTGGCCGCCGAGGCTGCGGGCGATGTAGTTGCCCGAGCCCTGCCCGAACATGAACCCGATCGCCTGGATGACCGCCATCAGCGAAAAGACGACGCCCACCGCGCCGGTCGCGCTGGTGCCGATCCGGCCGACGAAAAAGGTGTCCGCCATGTTGTAGACCGAGGTGATCATCATGCTGATGATCGTGGGGACCGCCAGCGTCGTGATGAGCCGCGGAATGGGCGTCTGGGTCATTCTGGCGAATTTGTCCGCCTGATTCTGGTCGCTGTGCACGAAACCGCTTCCTTTCTTTCCCTCCCATTATATCAGGCGGAAAAATAGTTGTCAACGCAACCTTTCTGCCAGAAAAAGGAGGCCCGTCCCCCGAATTCCCCGCGGAAAAATTTCCGAAAAGGGATTGACAACGCGCTCCCATCCTGCTAGAATGGCCGTTATAAAAGCAACGGCGTTTTTACCACACGTTGGGAAGCGCCGTCTTTTTTTATAACTGCCAAAGACGATGACGGGAAGAGTAGCCCCGACGCCGCGTCACAGAGAGCCGGGAAAAGGTGGGAGCCCGGTACAAGGCACGGGAGGAAGAACATCCCCGAGTTTCCGACCGAACGCATTTTGCCGGTAGGCTCGGACGCCGGGCGGCGCGTTACAGCCGCAAACCATAGGTGAAAGAGTGGGGCGCCCCCGGCGCCCTATTTGGGTGGTACCGCGGAAGGAGCGCCTTTCGTCCCAAAATGAGGGACGAAGGGCGCTCCTTTTTCGTCCGATCTTTGGAGGGATCGCTATGAAACGAACCGATTACTGCGGCGCGCTGCGGGAAACCGACGTGGGCCGCGCCGCCGTCGTCATGGGCTGGGCGCAGAACAAGCGCGACATGGGCGGCGTCATCTTCATCGACCTGCGGGACCGCGAGGGAACGCTCCAGGTGGTGTTCGACGCGCAGAACCTTTCGCGGGAGGACTTTGCCGCGGCGGAGGGCCTGCGGGTCGAATCGGTGGTCGCGGTGCGGGGGGAGCTGCGTCCGCGCAGCGAGGAGACCCGCAACCCCCGGCTCGCCACCGGCGCCTTCGAGCTCTGCGCGCGCGGGATGGAGGTGCTTTCCGAGGCGCGGCCCCTGCCCTTCCCGCTCGAGGACGCGGCGAGCGTGCGGGAGGAGGTGCGGCTGCGCTACCGCTTCCTCGACCTGCGCCGCCCGGGGCTGCTCGAAAACCTGCGCTTTCGCGCACGGGTCGCGCGCCTCGTGAGCGACTTCCTCGAAAGCGAGGGGTTCCTCGCGGTGGAGACGCCGATGCTCACCAAATCCACACCCGAGGGGGCGCGCGACTACCTCGTGCCCAGCCGGGTGCACCAGGGGGAATTCTACGCGCTGCCCCAGTCGCCGCAGATCTTTAAGCAGCTCCTGATGGTCGCCGGCATCGACAGATACTATCAGATCGCGCGGTGCTTCCGCGACGAGGACCTGCGCGCCGACCGCCAGCCCGAGTTCACGCAGGTGGATATGGAGCTCTCCTTCGTCGACCAGGAGGATATCCTGCGGCACCTCGAGCGAATGTTCCGGCACCTCTTCCGGGAGGCGATGGGGATTGAGCTCCCCGCCCCCTTCCTCCGCCTCACCTGGCGGGAGGCGATGGACCGCTACGGCTCCGACAAGCCCGATCTGCGCTTCGGGCTGCCGATCGCCGACGTGACCGAGCTTGCGCGCGGCTGCGGCTTTTCGGTCTTCCGCAAGGCCGTGGAGGCGGGCGGCGTGGTGCGCGCCCTCAACGTCAAGGGACGCTGCGATTTTTCCCGCGGCACGATCGAAGAGCTCACCGAAAAAGCCCTCGCCTACGGCGCCGGGGGGATGGCGTGGATCGCCCTCCGGGAGGACGGAGAGCCCTACTCCGTCCTGACAAAATACTTCTCCAAGGCGGACTTTGCCGCGCTGCTCGACGCGGTGGACGGCAGGCCGGGCGACTTCATCCTCTTCTGCGCCGACCGCTTCTCCACCGTCTGCCGCACCCTCGGAGGCCTGCGGCTCGACCTCGCCGACCTGCTCGGCCTGCGCCGGGACTCCGGGGACTACAAATTCTGCTTCGTCACCGACTTTCCCCAGTTCGAGTATTCCGAGGAGGAGGGCCGCTACGTCGCGACCCACCACCCCTTTACGATGCCCTATCCCGAGGACCTCCCCTACCTGCTCACCGACCCCGCCCGGGTACGCGCGCAGGCCTACGATGTGGTGCTCAACGGCGTCGAGCTCGGAAGCGGCAGCATCCGCATCCACAACCGCGACGTTCAGAAACGGATGTTTGAGGCGCTCGGCTTCTCCGACGGGCAGATCGGGGAACGGTTCGGCTTTCTGGTCAACGCCTTCCAGTACGGCGCCCCGCCTCACGGCGGCTTCGCGTTCGGGCTCGACCGGCTGGTCATGCAGATGCTCGGGGCCCCCTCCCTGCGCGACGTGATCGCCTTCCCCAAGACGAAGGACGCCCGCTGCCCGCTCACCGGCGCGCCGGGCCCCGTCGACTCCGCGCAGCTCGACGCGCTCGGGCTGGCCGGCCTCCTCCGGGAGAGCGTGGACGCCCCCGCCAAGGCGCGGCGCAGCCAGGCCCGCGTCGACGTGGACGCGGCGGCAAGCCTCGCCCGCCTGCGGGTCGCGCCGGAGGAGCGGGAGGCGCTCGAACGGCAGATGGCCGAGCTCGTCGCCTTTGCCGGCCAGCTCGCGGAGGCGGACACCGAGGGGGTCCCGCCCGCCGGCCATGTGGTGCCGCTGGAAAACGTCTTCCGGCCGGACAGGGCCGGAACGCCCCTGCCGCGCGCGGACCTGCTCGCGGGCGCGCCCGAGACCTGGGACGGATGCTTCTTCGTCCCGCAGGTCGTGGAATGAGGAGGGAATGAAATGAAAGACCGGCAGATCACGCGGCTGAGCGCCGCAAAGCTTTCCGCGCTGCTCCGGAGGCGGGAGCTCTCCGCCGTCGAGGCGGCGGAGGCCTACCTCTCCGAGATCGAATCCCGCGACGCGGAGATCGGGGCCTACCTGGCCGTGACGGCGGACACGGCGCGCGCCCGCGCCGCTGCGGTGGACGCGGCGCGCCTGCGGGGTGAGGAGCTCCCGCCGCTGGCGGGCGTTCCGGTGGCGCTCAAGGACAACATCTGCACCCGCTTCGCGCCCACCACCTGCGCCTCCCGGATGCTCGAGGGCTTCACCCCGCCCTACGACGCGCACGTCGTCGAACGGCTGGAGGCCGGACGGATGGTACCGCTCGGCAAGTGCAACATGGATGAATTCGCGATGGGCTCGACCACCGAGAGCTCCTTCTTCCAGATCACCCGCAACCCCGCGGACCCCTCCCGCGTGCCGGGCGGCAGCTCGGGCGGCTCGGCGGCGGCGGTCGCCGCCTGTGAGGCCCCCTGCGCGCTCGGCTCGGACACGGGCGGCTCCATCCGCCAGCCCGCCGCCTTCTGCGGCGTGGTCGGCATGAAGCCGACCTACGGCGCCGTCTCCCGCTATGGGCTCGTCGCCTTTGCCTCCTCCCTCGACCAGATCGGGCCGCTCACCCGGACGGTGCGGGACTCCGCGCTGCTGCTCGACGTGATCGCCGGGCACGACCCGCGCGACGCGACCAGCCTTGCGCGGGAGTGGGGGAGCTTCGGCTCCCAACTCGGCCGGGAGGCCGGGGGTCTGCACGCCGCGCTCCCCGCGGAATTCTTTGGCGAGGGGATCGCCCCCGAGGTCTCCGACGCCGTCAAGGCCGCCGCCGCGCGGTATGAGCGTCTCGGCGTGCGTGTGGAGGAGGTCTCGCTGCCCACCCTGCGCCACGCCCTGCCCGCCTACTATGTGCTCTCCTCCGCCGAGGCGTCCTCCAACCTTGCCCGGTTCGACGGGGTGCGCTGCGGCTTTCGCGCCGAGGGCTGCCGCGACATCGGCGAGCTCTACCGGGAGAGCCGCAGTCAGGGATTCGGCGCGGAAGTCAAACGGCGCATCCTGCTCGGCAGCTTTGTGCTGAGCGCGGGGTATTACGACGCCTACTATAAGAAGGCGCTCGAGGTGCGCACCCTCGTCCAGCGGGATTTCGCGCGCGTCTTCGAGCGGTTCGACTTCCTGCTGGCCCCCGTCGCGCCCACCACGGCCTGCCGGCTCGGGGAAAAGCGGAACAGCCCGCTTGAGATGTACATGGGCGACGTGTGCACGGTGCCGGTCAACATCGCCGGTCTGCCCGCGCTGTCGATGCCCTGCGGGATCGGCGCGCGGGGGCTTCCCATCGGGATGCAGCTGATCGGGAGGCCGTTTTCCGAACAGCTCCTCTACCGCGCCGCCTACGCCTATGAACAGAGCGAGGGAGGGAAACAGCCATGAGCGCGCGCGATCGATATGAGATGGTCATCGGGCTCGAGGTCCACTGCGAGCTCAAAACCGCGTCCAAGATCTTCTGCTCCTGCCCCACCGCCTTCGGCGCGGAGCCGAACACCCAGTGTTGCCCCGTCTGCACCGGTATGCCGGGCGCGCTGCCCGTGCTCAACCGGCAGGCGGTCGCATACGCCGTCAAGGCGGGGCTCGCCACAAACTGCCGCATCGCTTCCCACTCCCGGCAGGACCGCAAGAACTACTTCTATCCCGACCTGCCCAAGGGCTACCAGATCTCACAGCTCGACCAGCCTCTCTGTGAAAACGGCTTTCTTGAGATCGAGACGGAGGCCGGCTCCAAGCGGATCGGCATCACCCGCATCCACATCGAGGAGGACGCGGGCAAGCTCGTGCACATCGAGGGGCAGGGCACCCTCGTCGACTGCAACCGCTGCGGGGTGCCGCTCATCGAGATCGTCTCGGAGCCCGACCTGCGCTCGGCGGAGGAGGCCAAGGCCTATCTGCGCAAGCTGCGCGCCGTCCTGCTCTACACCAGCGTCTCCGACTGCCGGATGAACGAGGGCTCGATGCGCTGCGACGTCAACCTCTCGGTGCGCAGGAGGGGGGAGGAAACCCTCGGCACCCGCACCGAGATGAAGAACCTCAACAGCTTCCAGTTCATCTCCAGGGCGATCGCATTTGAATTCGCGCGGCAGGTGGACGCGCTCGAGGCAGGGGAACCGGTCGTGCAGGAGACCCGCCGGTTCGACCAGGCGTCCGGCAGGACCCTTCCGATGCGCCGCAAGGAGGACGCCGACGACTACCGCTACTTTCCCGACCCCGACCTGCCGCCCATCGCCGTCTCCCGGGAGGAGCTCGACGCGCTGCGCGGGGAGATCCCGGCGCTGCCCGACGAGCGCAAGCGCAGGTACGTCGGGAGCTGGGGGCTCACCCCCTTTGCCGCCGAGCTGCTCACCCTCCGCAGGGAGGCGGCCGACTACTTCGAGGAAACCGCCGCGCTCACCCGCTTTCCCGCGCTCGCGGCGAACCTCATCCAGAGCGCCGCGGTCCCCCTGCTCGGGCCAGACGGCGGAAGCATCCCCCTGCCTCCCGCGCACATGGCCCAAATCGCCGACCTGCTCGGGGAGGGCGGGATCAACAGCGGCACCGCCCGCCGCCTCGTCCGTGAGCTGTGGGACACCGGCCGCGACCCACTCGAAACGGTGCGCGCGGAGGGGCTCGGACAGCTCAGCGACCGGGAGGCGCTCACCGTGCTGGCGCGCGAGGCGCTCGTCGAACTTCCCCGCGCCGCCGGCGACTACCGGAACGGCAGGACCGCCGCGCTCCAGTCCCTCGTCGGACGGGTGATGCGGAAGACGGCGGGGCGCGGCAACCCCGCCCTGCTTCAGGAGATCTTCCGCTCCCTGCTCGCATGAATGGCAAAAAAACGGGGCCCGTTCCGCATCCGGAACGGGCCCCGCGGATATTTTGCTCAGAGGTTTTCAAACGCCTTTTCGATCTCCTTGTCGCGGAGCACCTTGAGGGCGCCGTGGATGACCGCGCCCTGGTCGATGGTGACCAGCTCGGAGGTGACGTCGCCCAGCAGCATGGCATTCTGGTTGAAGACCGCCGCCTCCCGCGTCGTGACGTTGCCCTTGACGCGGCCGTTGATCGTGGCGCGCGCCGCGCCGATATCCCCGACCAGCACCGACTCCCCGTCCATCGTCAGGATGGCGGAGGCCGTGACGTTGCCCTGCACCCGGCAGGCCACCATCTCGATGTTGTTGCCCTGGACGTTCCCGGTCACCTGCCCGCAGATGCGGACGTTGCCCTTCGCGTCGATATCCCCCTTCATCTCACCGAGCATTTCGACATGCCCGTCCGACGAGATCGTGCCGGTGATCGACGTGCCCGCCGAAACGGTCGTCTTCTGCATCCCCTTGGCGGCGGGCGCCGGGCTCGCCGCGGGTTCCTCCGCCGCGGGCTCCTCCACGGCCGGGGCCTGGCGGCGGTCCTTTTTGCCGCCCTCGTTCACCGCCAGCATGCTGAACCCGCCGAAGGCCGACAGGGCCACCGGGGCGATCAGGCCGATGCCAAACAGGCTTTTCAGGGTCGCCAGCATCCGTTTTACACTCATGTTAACCATCCTCTCGTTTCCATTCTCAAACCCATGCCGGACAAGACCACCTCCGGCCGGTGGAAAACGCCCACGCGCGCCAGCCGCGAGCCGCTTCCGCGAGCCCGGCGCACCTTGATCAAATGTAACTTCATTATAGAATACTTTCCAAATTGTTGCAAGATGTTTAGAAATTTTTACCTATATTCATGCAACTTTTTCTGTTACCAGCCTAAAATTGTGAAGTTCGTCTTCCGGAAAGATCGATTTAACCGAACATTTTAGATATTTCGCGGAATTATTTTTGATCGAGTCGATCGGCGTTTTTTTAGTTTTGTGACTGAAAAAGGGAAGTTTTTGAGCCTTCCGGCCCCAAAAGACGCCCCGTCCGCCCTTTTGAGGACCGTCCCGCAGGCCGCCGCCCTCCGCCCGGCCGCCAAAACCGGCGCGGACGCGGCGGCACGGAAAATCCTCCTCCCGCCCGGCAAAACGCTCCGCCGTGACCTCCGGGTCCTTTTTCCATCTTGCGTCCCCCGCCGGCGGGAGGTATACTGAATTCAAATCGGATTGGATTGGGGGAACCGGAATGAAAAAGAGCGTTGCCCGCGCGGCGGGACTGTGCGCGGCCCTCCTGCTTTCGCTGGGCGGGTGCGCGCCGGCCCAGCCCGCGCCGCAGGAGGCGCCGGCGGCGGCCGCGGCGGAGGCGTCCGGGACGGAGGAAGAAGCGGCGGCTGTTTCCGCCGCACCAGAGGGCTATTGCGAGGTGCATATCGCCTTTCCGGACAACCGCGAGAGCGTCGGGACGGGCGAGGACCTGCGCGTGGACGAAAACGGCGACCTGCTCCCGCCCGCCCGGAGCGGCGCGGTGGATTACCGCGCGGAGGAGCTCGTCACCCTCGACCTGCTGCTCCCCGAGGGGTGGACCGCGCGGCTCCCCGCTGAAGGGGAGGGCACCTATGCGGAGATGCTCCGCGGGCCGGTCAACCTCTATCGCGGCGGGCAGTGCGTCGGCACCGTGGGGTACGACCGCTTTGACGACGAACCGATCGAGGCGTGGGAGGACTACGGCTTCGACGCGCCCCCGGCCGATTACCAGGGCTACTACCGCTGGCTGATGACCGGCGTTCGCACCTGGGACGACAGCTACACCCTTGTCGCGCAGACGGGACGGGCCGTCTCCGCGACCTGCCGGGTCCGCTATCCCGCGCGGCTTTTCGGGGACGGCGCGGACTACTATAACAAAGGCGTACTCTGCTGCGACCTCGACCTGCTCTACTTCACCGGCATCGAACTGCTCGACAGCGCCCTCACCGACGAACAGCTCCGCGTAATTGCCGACAGCATCAGGCTGTCGGCGGGCGAGCGTCCCTTCGGCCCGCCGCTGCCCGTCCCCTCCATCGAGACCCCGGCGGGCTTCCGGCAGGCGGAGGTGCTCTTTCCCGCCTATCAGGAGGGGAAAACCGACTACAACGCCGAAATCTATGAGCATTCTCCCTTCCGGCTGCGCATGGCGCTGCCCGAGGGCTGGACGGTCCGCAGGCCTGCGCGGGCGGAGGCGGCCGCGGACCTCTTCACCCCGATGGACCTCTATGACGGGGAGACCCGCGTCGGCAGCGTCGGCTACAGGACCTTCACCTTCGCCGGGCCGACGACCGGGGAAAACTTCCACCGCATGATCTACGGCCCGCTGATGCTCGGTTCGGTCGTCAACTGGGACAACGACTACACCCCCGTCACGATGACCGAGACGACCTGCACCGCGGCATGCCGGGTGATGCGCAAGGCGGACGGCCCCGAATGGGAGGCAGTCAGCATGGCGGACAGGCCCGAACGCTACAGCCCGGCCATCCTCTCCTACGATGAAAAGCTGCTCGTCTACGTGGCGTTCTCCTTCGAGGAGGGGCTCGTCACCGGCGAACAGCTCGACGGCATCGCGCGGACCATCCGGCTCCTGCCGGAACGGTGACGCCAAAAAGCCCCCGTCCGCCTGCGCGGACGGGGGCTTCATCGTTTCATCGGGTCACGCATAGACCGGCTGGAGCTGCTTTCCCGCGAGCGCGGCCTCGAGCGCCGCGCCCACCTTGTCGAAGTGCGCCACCACCGAGGTCGGCTTTTTGACCGGGTCGTCCTGCGACATCGGGACGAAATAGACGTTCTTGGCGTTCATCAGCACGCCGATGTTGCGCGCCGAACCGGAGAGCGCGTCGTTGGTCGACACCGCCAGCAAAAGCGGGTTCCCGTTGCGCAGATTCGATTTCGCGGCCATCGTCACGGGGGTGTCGTTCACACCGTTGGCGAGCTTGCCGAGGGTGTTGCCCGTGCAGGGGACGATCACCATCGCGTCGAGCAGGTTTTTCGGGCCGATCGGCTCGACCTCCTCGATCGTGTGCCACACCTTGCGGCCGCACGCCCGCTCGATCCGTTCGATCCAGTCGGCGGCCTTGCCGAAGCGGTTATCGGAGACGTAGGAAATCGGGGAGAGGATCGGGAACACGTCGTAGGTCCCCGCAAGCTCCTCCATCACCGGCAGCACCTTCGCCCAGGTACAGAAGGAACCGGTCATGGCAAAGCCCAGTTTTAATTTGTCCATCACAGCACCTCCTGTTCAGACAGGCAGTTGCCGATCGTGTCGAGGATGATCTCTCCGGCGGTGATCGGCGCGGTTTTTCCGGGCAGCGAAAGCGCCCAGATCGTTTTGATGCCGAGGTCGCCGGCGGCTTCAAGGTCCACCCCGGTAGAGCGCGCATTTGGATAGGGCGGGGAGTCGGGGTGGAGCGGACGTTTGCACTACCATTTTCTGTGCGGTTACACAAGTCCGGGCCCTGATTCTGGAAGGGATGCGCGGTTGAAAAAAGGCGCTGTTTCTGGTATGATGACAGGTAGGAACAGGGCAACTGAAACATACGGGGAGGCGGGGCCATGCGCACCGGAAACAAAAAGGGATACGTCCTGCTGACGGTCGTCTGCGTCTTCGCCTTTCTGTCGGCGCTCGGCTTCACCCTCCTGACGGCGGCGCTCGCGAACATGCAGAGCGCAGAGCGCAAGCTCGCCAGCGCGCAGACCGACGCCTACGCCGTCTCGCTGGCCGAATCGGTCAACGGCATGGTGGAGGCGGGGCGGTTCGAGCCGCTCGTATCGGGGTGGAAACAGGCCGCCGCGGCTTCCGCCAGCATCCCCGACGGCCGGGATTCGGTCTTTTTGCCGGGGAGAGGCGCGGCGAACGCCCTGGAATCGGAGGAGATCGCCGTCGCGGACCCGGCCGACCCCGGCGCGGACGGCCGGACGGTACGCATGGACGCCTCCTTCTGCCTTTCGGACGTCACCGTCCGCCGGGACCCCGCCGACCCGGACAACCGCAGCAAATATACTGCCTCCGGAACGCTCGAGGCCGATCTGGCCGTCACCTGCCAGCTTGACGGCCGGGAGGTGGTCATCCGGTTCCACAGCACCTTCGACGCGGCGGCGGACGCCGGGAAGTGGAAGCTGCGCCAGTTTGTAAAGGGGGACTGAGCCATGCGCCGGAAAATTGGGAAGCCGCTCCGGGATAAACGGGGCTTTACGCTGATCGAATCGGTGCTCGGCGTGCTGCTCTTCGCGCTCGTGATGACGGTCGTCGCGGCCCTCTTCGTCACCGCGTCGCGCATCACGATCCGCACCCAGCAGTCGGAAAACACGGTCAATCAGGTCATCGCCCTCTCGGAGGGGGCGGGCGCGGACCTCTCCGCGCCCTACGAGACGCGGGATTTCTCCCTCGTCAGCGGCGGAACGGTGAACGAGGAGCTACGGCTTGTGACCTACGAGGTATCAAACGGCGACGGGACGGTGCGCCTGAGCAAATTCGTCTACGCGCCCCCGGAAACGGGGGGAACGCCATGAGCCGCCTGCGCGCCCTGCTGCGGAAAAAAAGGGGCTTCACCCTCATCGAGATGATCGTGGCGATGACCGTCTCCGCCCTGCTGATGGCGGGGATCGCCGCGCTGCTGCCGAGCTTTGTGAAAATCCACGCGCACAGCATCGACCTCTCCTACGCGAAAAAGATCTCCAACAGCATCGAGGAGGCGCTTGGCAACGAGCTCTCCTTCGCCTCCCGCGTCTCCGTCTCGGCGGACGGCGCGGTCCTCACCTACACCGGCCGTCACGGGGAAAAGACGGTCGACGGGGACACCGACCCGCCGGTTGTCGAAGGGCTCGCCTACGACCCCGGCTACTACATGGGCCAGCAGGTCACCCTCCGCTTTTCCCTCGACGGGGAGGTCTGCACCGTCTCGATCGCCGTGCGCGACCGCACGGGCGGCAGCCTCTACAGCGCCGACAGGCCCATCCGGCTGCACGGGGTCCAGCCCGCCGCCTCCGAGCCGTGATCCGGACATGAAAAAAAGCGCCCCCGGGTTCCCACCATGTGGGAACCCGGGGGCGCTTCGCGCATTCTATGAGGCGGGCGGTTCCCCGCCCTCCGCGGGATCGTCCGGGACGGAGGACGGCTCCGGGGATGAGGACGCCTCCTCGGGCGGAGGCTCCACCGGGGCCGCTTCCTCGGAGGAGGACCCGGAGGGCCCGTCCTCGGACGGGCCTCCGGACGGATCATCCGCCGGAGGCGCCGCGTCCTCCCCCTCCGGGGTGGAAGCCTCGGGCGGGAGCGGATCGTCCGGCGGGACCTCTTCCTCCTCCATGACCGCGAGCGGCCACGGCAGGCTTTCCAGCGCCGCCCGCACCGCCGTGCGGTCGGTGAAGTCGGGCGCCGGGACGCCGTTTTCCTCAAAGAGGGCCGCCGTCAGCCGCCGGTCGGCGGGCGGTTCGTTCTCCGCGGGGCTGTCGGCCGGGGTGTAGACGGTCCCCGCGCCCACCGAGCGGATGCCGTCCGACGGATCGGCATAGTAGAAGCTGTCGGTGATGACCGCGTCGTCCGTCCGCTTCCCGGCAAGGCCGCCGCTCGAGGAGGCCCTGCCTTCCACCGCGCCGAGGTTGAGGCAGTCGTCCAGCGCCCCTTCGAGGCTCCCGACGAGGCCGCCGGTATTCGTATCGCCCCGCACCGCCGCCGTATTGTCACTGCTTTCCAGGGTGGACTTACCGTCGGCCGAGCCCGCGAGCCCGCCCGTCTGGCTGCCGCCCACCACCGCGCCGGTGTTGACGCTCTGCCAAAGGGCGCTGTTATCCACCTTGCCGGCGAGCCCGCCGGTATTGGCGCCGCCCGTGACGGGCGCGGTATTCCTGCTGTCCTCGAGGCGGGAGCCGGCCCGCAGGCTCCCCACGATCCCGCCGACGGTCCCGCCGTCCGCACGGACCTCCCCGCTGTTTATGCAGGTTTCGATCGTGCTTCCCACCGCCGCGCCGGCGATGCCGCCCGCGGTTCCGGGGCCTCCCGCCGCGCCCACGGGCGCGGAGTTGCGGCAGTTGACGAGCACGCTTCCGTCCGTCGCCTGCCCGGCGATGCCGCCCAGGCCCAGCGGGACGGCGGTGACCGCCCCGCGGTTGTCGCACTCCTCGATCCGGGTGGCGCCCGCGCCGCCCACGATGCCGCCCGTGTTTCCGTTTCCGGCGGTATTGCCGCTGTGGCGGACCTCCCCCTCGTTGATGCAGCGGATGATCTCCATCTTCGAGACGCCGCCTGCGATGCCGCCGACGCTGTTCTGCGAGCTCTTACCGTTCGCGGGAAGCTCGACAAGCCCCCGGTTCACGCAGTCGAGGATGCGCGTGCCGCTGCTCTGCTGGGTCCCGCCGAGAATGCCGCCCGCGTTGCGTTCAGCGCTTGAGACCTTCCCGCGGTTCTCGCAGTATTGGATGACGATGGCGTTTTCCTTATTTTCGCCGACGATGCCGCCGACGTTATAGCTCTCGCTGTGCACCGTCGCGGTGTTGACCACCGGGCGGTCCGGCTCGCCCGAAATGCCGACGCGCGCCTCTCCGGCGATCCCGCCGACCCGGATGCCGGTGCCGTTGACTGTGAAGTTTTCGCCGTTTTCGTACTGGCGGAGGCTCCCCGTCTGCAGGTAGCCGACCAGCCCGCCAACCGAGCTGCCGCCGCTCACCCTGACCGGCTGGACGGCGGGGACGGCGTTGTCCTTGAGGGAGCCGTTGTTGGTGCCGACCAGCCCACCGACATAGTTGCCCTCCCCCTTGACCGTGAGGCCGCCCTCGGGCGGGTCGAGCACGCAGGATTCCACCGCGCCGTCGGTATCGACAGAGCTTCCGCTGCTGCCGACCAGCCCGCCCGCGTTGGAGGTCCCGTTCGAGGCCTTCCCCGCCGAGACATAGCCGCCGCGCATGGTGCAGAAGCTGACCGTCCCGCGGCTCGACCCGGCGATCCCGCCCGCCGCGCTGGCGGAGGCGGTCACGTCCGCGCCGCTCTCGCAGTTGGTGATCTCCTTGCGGCTGTCGTGGCTGCCGGCGATGCCGCCCACGTAGGAGCCGCCCTCGACCGACTTGCCTTCGTTCGTGCAGCCCTCGATCGTCGCCTGGTTTTTTCCGACGATGCCGCCCGTCGCGTCCCCGCCGAAGATATCCCCTTCATTCCGGCAGTCCCTGATCCGCACCGCCGTGTTCTCCGTCTGGCCCGCGATGCCGTCAACATATTTCCCCTTGCTCTCGATATCGCCGTAGTTGGCGCAGTTCTCCACTGTGACGTCCCCGCGCGCGCCGCCGAGGATGCCGCCCGTCTTGTCGGGGTCCCCGGTGTCGGTGAGGTCGGCATAGTTGTAGCATTCGGTCACGGTGACCGCCGTGCTTCCTCCGGGCGAGGAGTAGCCCGCCACGCCGCCGAGGCCGCTCCCGGCGTTCCAGAGGCGGGGCTGGCCCCCGTCGTCCGGGTCGAGGTCCTCAAAGCCGTTGAAGCAGTTTTCAATCCTGCCGCCGTCCATGCGGCCCACGACGCCGCCCACATAGGAGCCGCCGGTATATTCGCTGCCGACCGTGCCCTCGTTGGAGCAGTCCGACAGCGTGCCCGCGCGCACATAGCCCGCGACGCCGCCCAGATAGTTCGCGCCCGCGCCCTTCCCCGGGTTCTCGACGAGCCCCGCGTTGACGCCGTTCCCGGCGTAGGCGCCGCTCTCCATGACGCCGGCCACCCCGCCGAAATAGTTCCCGCCGAGGCCGGAGACCCTGCCCTCGTTGCGGCAGCCCTCGAGCGACTGGTCCGAACGCCCCGCGACGCCGCCCGCCGCCTCGCCGTCCGCCTGCACGAGCCCCCGGTTGACGCACTCGGTCAGGCCGGCATGGGTGTAGCCGACGACGCCGCCGACATTGCCCGCGCCGCTGACAAACGCTGCGTTTTCCAGCCCGGTATGGGCCTGGCTTCCCTCCAGCCCAACATAGCCGCCCGCGTTTTTGCCCGACGCGAGCACCTTGAGCAGCCCGGACACGTCCACCGATTCGCCCGGCGCCAGCAGGTTGGCCGCGCGTCTGTCCGGGCCGTTCCGGGTGCCGCTGATCAGGCCGGAACCGGTGTTCCAGCCCACGACGCCGCCCACGTTCTCCACGCCCTGCACGATGCCGTTCGCGGCGGAAAATTCCGCGAAATCGCAGTCGGAAACCGTGCCGGTATTTTTGCCCGCGATGCCGCCGACCTGTTTTTCGCCAAAGACGCTGCCCGCGAGGGTGCAGCCGGAGATCTCCCCGGCGTTCTCCCCGGCGATGCCGCCCACGGCCTGCCCGTAGAGGGCGTTCGCGGGCAGGGCTTCCCACCTGCCGGGGGCCTCGGAGACGCCCGCGCCGTTATAGAGCGCGGCGCTGTTTTTGCTCTCCTCGATGCGGCCTCCCGCGGCGTTCAGCCCAGCGATGCCGCCGATCTGCCCGATCGCTGCGCCGCCCGAGACGGGATACCCCCGCACGAGTCCCTTGTTCTCGCTGCCGGTAATCGTGAGCCGGTTGCTCCCCACGAGACCGCCGACCCGCTGTCCGCCCAGGACGTTCGCCTCGTTCACAAGGCCGCCGGGCGCAAAGTCGCAGCCGCCGAAGAGGCCGCCCACGTCCGCGCCGCCCGAAACGTCGCCGACGCTGCGCACCGTCCCCGAGAGGGCGAGCCCCTCCGCGTACCCGGCGACGCCGCCCGCGTAGCTTCCGCCGGCGGCCAGCGTGCGGCTGACCGCCGTCTGGAGCGCGCCGCCCCGCATCGCGCCGAACAGGCCGCCGGCATAGCTGCCGCCGCCCGTGAGGGTGTAGTCGAGGACCAGGCGGCCGTCCGCCGCGCCGCCGAAATGGGGATTTACCTTCGCGGAGAGCCCCGTCCCGGCGTAGACCACGGCGCCCGCGGACACCGTCCGGTAGCTGCCGCCGATGCTCTCCCCGACGAGGCCGCCGACATAGCTCCCCGTCCCGGTCACCCGCGAAAGCGCGGAGAAATCCGCGCTTTCGCCCGAGATATCCGGTTTGGCGGGCGGGATCTCGGTGGGCTCCACCGGGTCGGGCGGCTTCTGGCCCACCTCTCCCAAATCCGCCCACTGGGGCGGCCGGGCGGCCCACTCAGGGTGGTAGTTGCTGCCGCTCATCGCCACACAGATCCAGTAATGCCCCTGGTAGATCACCTGTTCTCCGGACGCATACCGCCTCTCCTCCCAGTCGGGCCACTCCCCGTCCGGGTCGGGCGCGGGCATCGGGAACCACGGTGTCTCCGGCGTACCCGGAACCACGCCCGCGGGAATCTGATCGTCGGCGCAGATATACCAGCGCCCCTGATCGGTCACCACCGCGCCGAGGCGGTAGATCTTGCCCGCCTGCCACTCCTCCACATTGGAAAAGCTTACGCCGCCAGCCCGCCGGGGCTGCCAGTCGGGGATTTTTTCCCAGTAGCCCTCCGCCTTTTTGTTCTGGGGCGGGACTTCGCGCAGCTCCTCGTTCAGGTCCTTTATGCAGCGGTAGTAGGTATTTCCATGCTTGACGATATCCCCCGCCAGATAGGCAAATCCGTTTTCCCAGCGGTCGCCCGGCGTGGGGCGGTCGGACGGGGTGTCCCCGCCGCCCGAGCCTCCCGAACCGCCCGCATCGTAAATCGGCTCTCCACGGCTGCGCAGGTGGCAGTCCTCCATCCGCGCGTCGGTCGCCCGGCCCGCGAACGCGCCCACATGGTCCGCGCCCGCGACGCGCGCATCCTCCAGGATGAGGCGCTCCAGGTCCGCGCCCGAAAGCTCGGCAAACAGCCCCACGAAACTCGTCCGGGGACTCTGCGCCGGGTTCTTTTTGCCCGCGTCCTCCCACGCGGGATCGATCGTCAGGCCGGTGATCACGCCGTGAGTCCCCCCGTCCGGGGGCGCGGTCTTATAAGCCCCCGTGAACGCCTCCCCGTCGGGGAACCGTGTGGGGACGAAGTTTAAATCATTCGGCGAGCGGTAGTCGTTTTCCGCGGCCTGCCAGTCGATGACCGCCGAGGTCTGCAAAAAGGTGCTCCCGCTCGGCGCGTAGCGCATGTTGTTGAGATGCCGGGCGTTTTTGATCTCGTAGAGCGTCATACCGCCCGGCGCGCTCTCCCCCGCGAAATGGGAGTGTTCCTCGTTGGACCGCCCGGCCGCGTCCTCCGCGCCCGGGGCTTTGGCGACCACCTCCGCGGTGATCAGTCCCGGACGGATGCCCGGATACCGGCTCACGCTGTGGTGCAGGCAATCGAGCACCACGATCAGCCTGCCGCTCAGCGGGTCCTTATAGAGGATGCTGCCGTTGGTGGGGGTGTCCTCCGCCACGGATACGTCCGCGACCTGGAGCTTGAAGAGGTTGGGCAGGCTGGGGAGCTCCAGCACCTGCGCGCCGTCCTGGTAGACGCGCAGGTCGTAGGTGACCGACTCGTCGTAGGGCACGGGGGTCACGTCGTTCCATTCGACGGTGAGGCGTTCCCCGTTTTCGATCCGCACGGTCGGCGCCTCGAGCGTCATCGCGCCGCCCAGCTCGCCGGTGTAGTCCACGCCGTAGTAGCCCTGCCGCTTGCGCTTCAGGTCGTCGCGGCTGCGGCTGACGACGTTCGCCCCGTCGGTCTCCGCGCCCTCGTAGCCGAGCGCCCCCGCCTGCTCGCTGTAAAAGACCGCCCGGACGACGCCGGTGGTCCGGTTGTATTCGATCAGAATGGAATTCTCGAGCACCCCGGCGTCCGCCAGATAGGGGCGCAGCACCTTGTCGAGAACGGGGTCTCCGCCGCCCGCCCTGCTGATGCGCAGCGCGCGGATGTTGTTCCGGTTCTTCTCGAGCTCCTCCGCGCCCGGAGTAGGCTTCACGTCCGCGTCGAGGTCCACCTCCCGGCTCTCGGTGTTCAGCTCGTCGAAGAGACTGGTGCCGCGCGCGTTGGTAAACGCCTCCTGCGCGGACAGAAAAATCGTCCGCGCGCTCTGGTTGAGCCGCACCGACTCTGCGCTGCGGTACCACGCCAGAAAGGAAGGCGTCACAACGGCCAGCAGGACGCCGATCACGGCAATGACCACGACCATCTCCACGAGGGTGAACCCGCGCCTGTAATTTTGTTTTCCGCGCATCGGTTCATCCCCCCCTGCAAACTCCCGGGCAGTGCGCTCAGCTCCCGTACGTTCCGATGGCGCCGTCCGGCATGGTGCACACCGCGCCGGCGGCCCCCCAGTTTTCCACGAACACCGTGTAGAAATCGGGAAGCCCGCCCGTCAGGTAGCCGTCGAGCGGCCCCGCCTCCCCGGCGAGCTTTTTGACAAATTCGCCGTCGCCGTCATCGTCGATGTTGACGCCGTTTTCCGCCGACTGGTGTTCTCCCAGCATTTTCTCCGCCAGCCACGCATCCGCCGCCGTACAGAGGGACTTTGCCGCCGCGTCGGCGCGCGCCTGCTTCGCGGTCGCGACGTATCGCGTCACCAGCGGCGCGGCCAGCGCGATCAGCACCGCGATGATCGCGATCACCACAATCATTTCGATGAGCGTAAAGCCCGCCCGGCCGGTTTTGCGTTTCATGGCCTGTTCTCCTTTAAATGAAAGTGCTTTTAAGCGAATCCATCCCTCCAATCAAAGTCGTCCGGATAGGCATACGTTTCCGAACCTACAAAAACTGTCGCGCCCAGAATTTCAAAATTCTTGACATGTACAAACCACTGGTCGCAGCTGATTTCTTTATCTAAATAGTCGCCCAGATATATATCTCCTTGGGACTCCATACTGCTGGACATCCAAAAAAAACCGTTTCCAAAAATGGTTAGCTCATTAACCCCATAGCGTTTATCATCCACGGCATCCTTACAGTCCGCACAACCATTGAGCATCACCTCGGCGACATAGGCCTGCCCGGCCGTATAAAGCTCCTTGGCCGCCGCCTTGTACCTCAGTTCCTTGGCGTTCGTGATATACCGGGTCATCAGCGGCGCGACCAGCGCGATCAATACCGCGATAATCGCGATCACCACAATCATCTCGATCAGCGTAAACCCCCTGCGTCTGCGGTTCTTCGTCTTATTCAAGTCAGCCACTCCTCTCCCGTTGATGTCAAAAGGTGTTTCTAAGTTTTATTTAACCGTCGCCATAGGGGTCAAAGCCCGCAGGATAGCCGTAGCACTTATCCCCGTCCACGATGACCGCGCCTTCGACGTTAAAATCCGTGACGATTACCGCCCACGTCTGCCCCGGGACGTCTCCGTCCAGATATTCCCCCAACCGCACGGTGCCCTGATCTGTGTTGTTGAAGTTGCCGTCGCCATTCTTGGAGAGCTCGTTGTAATTCGGGTCGCCGTCAACGCAGTTCTCCAGCCCGTTCAGCAGTTCTTCGGCGATATACGCCTGCGCGGCGGTATAGAGCTGTTTGGCGGCGGCCCTGTACCGGGTTTCCTTCGCGGTGGCGATATACTTCGTCATCAGCGGCGCGACCAGCGCGATCAATACCGCGATGATCGCGATCACCACGATCATCTCAATGAGCGTAAAACCCGCCCTGCCCTTTTGTTTTTGCGCCGCCATGCTCATCATCCTTTCCCTGGCCGTCTGCTCCGGAAAGGGGCTTTCCGCGGGAAAGCCCCTTCTCCGCAAAAGACGGGGAACCAAACCCCGGGAAACCCGGGGTTTGGTTCTTCTGTCAACGCTAAAATGTCTGATCAGGTACTAGCTTTCAGCGGGTAGTTGCCGGTGTAACCATCAACCACAATCTCCACACTCTTGACTTCGCCCTTCGTAACCACGATCGTGGGATCGCCGGAAGGCGCGTTGTCAAGGAATTTTTTGACTTCAGCTTCGTCCACACTATTAATGGAGTCCGCGTCCACGCCGTCGAGCACCTGCTCAGCGACATAGGCCTGCGCGGCGGTATAGAGGGACTTCGCCGCGGCGTCGGCCTTGGTCTGCTTGGCGGTGCCGATGTACCGGGTCATCAGGGGCGCGACAAGCGCGATCAGCACGGCGATGATCGCGATGACGACGATCATCTCAATGAGGGTAAAGCCTTTTTTGCGGGTTTTGGTGAGATACTTTTGAAACATCTCTGGTTCCTCCTTTAATAAAATACAATCTATAAAACCTTGTGGGTTTTAACCTTCTGAAAGCCCGACGAGCCGCCGGAAAAGCTCCCGGTCGGTGCAGCGGTCGAGCGCGTCCTCCAGGCTCACCTGCCGCTCCCGGCAGAGCTGCGCGAGGGAGGCGTCCATCGAGAACATCCCCTGCTTGACGCCCGTCTGGAGGACCGAGGCGATCTGGTGGCCCTTGTTCTCGCGGATGATGCTGGCCACCGCGTCGTTGACGAGCAGCACCTCGAACGCCGCGACGCGCCCGCTTCCGCCGACGCGCGGCAGAAGCTGCTGCGATACGACCGCCCGCAGCACCGACGCGAGCTGGGTCCGGATCTGCTGCTGTTGGTAGGGCGGGAACACGTCGACGATCCGGTCGATCGTGGCCGCCGCGCCGGTCGTGTGCAGCGTGGAAAAGACGAGATGCCCCGTCTCGGCGGCGGTGACCGCCGCGGAAATCGTCTCAAGGTCGCGCATCTCTCCGACGAGGATGACGTCCGGGTCCTCCCGCAGCGCGCTGCGCAGCGCCTGCGCGAAATTCGGCGCGTCCCGGCCGATCTCCCGCTGGTTCACCATGCAGCGCTTGTGCGGGTGCAGGTATTCCACCGGGTCCTCGATCGTCAGGATGTGCCCGCTGCGGGTCCGGTTCACCTGGTCGAGCATCGCCGCCAGCGTGGTGGACTTGCCGCTGCCCGTCGGTCCGGTCACGAGCACCAGCCCGCGCGGGAACCCGGCCATCCGTTCAAACACCTTCGGCAGCCCGAGGCTTTCGATGGTGGGCAGCTCCTCCTGCAAAAGGCGGATCGCGGCGGCCAGGCCGCCGTTCTGGTGGTAGAGGTTCACGCGGTAGCGCCGCCCGGTTTCGTCGTGGTAGCAGAAATCCGCGTCGTCCGTCCCCGGCCCGAAGGAGATTCCCTCCCTGCCGCAGAGTTCGCCGATCAGCGCCTCTACCGCGTCCTCCTCGAGGACGGGCGCGTCGGGCAGCGGCCGCAGGGACCCGTTCTGGCGCATGATGGGGGGCAGTTCCTTCGTCAGGTGGAGGTCGGAGCCGTCAAAGGCTCTCGCCCTCCCCAGATATTCATCGATTTGCATGGGCATCCCCTCCCGGTTCATTCAATGTTGTAGGTGACGCGGAGGTACTCCGCGAGGGTGGTTTTCCCCTCCCGCACGAGGTCCGCGAGGTTATCCTTGAGGAAGCGCCCGCCCGAGGCGCGGATGGACTCCCGGAACTCCTGGACCGACGCGCGCTGCACGACGAGCTGGCTCAGCTCGTGGCGCATCGGCACGACCTCATGGATGGCCGTCCGCCCGAAATATCCCGTAAAGTTGCAGTGCGCGCAGCCGCTCCCGCGGTAAAAGGCCTTCGGCCGCGGCCCCTCCCAAAGGGAGAGCTCCTTCTCGTCCGGTTCGTATTCCCGTTTGCAGTGGGGGCAGACCAGCCGCACCAGCCGCTGGGAGATGACCCCCACCACCGCCGAAGCGACGATATAGGGTTCCACGCCCATGTCCACGAGGCGCATGAAGGTCGACGCGGCGTCGTTCGTATGGATGGTGGTGAGCACGCGGTGGCCGGTGATCGCCGCGCGCGCGGCGATGCGTGCGGTCTCCACGTCGCGGATCTCACCGATCATGATGACATCCGGGTCCTGCCGGAGGATCGAGCGCAGGCCGGAGGCGAAGGTGAGCCCCGCCTTCGGGTTGATCTGCACCTGGCTGATGCCGTCGACCAGCTTTTCCACCGGGTCCTCGATCGTCACGACGTTCACGTTCGGCGTCGAGAGCTGGTGGAGGACCGCGTAGATCGTGGTCGACTTGCCGCTGCCCGTCGGGCCCGTCACGAGGATGATCCCGTTGGGGTTGCGCATCACTTCCTCCAGGCGCGCGTAGTTGTCCGCCGAGATGCCCGTGTCCCGCACGTCGACGATATCGAGGGTGTTGTCCCCCATGATGCGCAGCACCGCTTTTTCGCCGTAGACGGTGGGCAGGGTGGAAACACGCAGGTTGACCGCCTTGCCGTCCACGTCGGCGGAGAAGCGGCCGTCCTGCGGCACGCGGCGCTCGCCGATGTCGATGCCCGAAAGGATCTTCAGGCGGGTGATCAAGGAAACGTGCACCGACGAGTTTAGGAGCATCGCCTCGATCAGCTCGCCGTCCACGCGGAAGCGCACGCTGACGTTCTGCTTGCCCGGCTCGACGTGGATGTCCGAGGCGCGCATGTGGTAGGCCTGCGCCACGATTGAATTGAGCAGCCTCACGACCGGCGCGCTCTCGACCCGTTCGAGCATGTCGCTGTAGTCCTCGCCCCGGGCGGGGTCGGCCACGTCCTCGTATTCGCGGTTGAACTCCTCCAGCGCCGACTCCGCGCCCTGCTGGGCATAGCAGCGGTGGATCGCGTCGTTGAGGTCCCGCTTGGTGGCGAGCACCGGGACGATCTGCATGCCGGTGACGAGCCCCAGCTCCCCGAACGCGTAGAAGTCGAGGGGGTTGTTGGTGGCGACGGTCAGCTCCCCGCCCTGCACCCGCAGGGGGATGAGCGAATATTTCTGGGCGAGCTCGCGCGGCACCAGCTGCACCGCCGCCCGGTCGATCCGCTCCTCCTGCAGGTCCACGAAGGGGACCTCCAGCCGCTGCTGGAGCGCGAGCATGAGGTTGTGCTCGGTGACGTAGCCGTTTTCCACGAGCAGGTCGCCCAGGCGGCCGCCCTTTTCCTTTTGGAGCGCGAGGGCCTCGTCCAGTTTTTCTGGGGTCAGGAATCCGGCCTCGACCAGGACCTGTCCCAACGGTAGGTTTTTCAAAGGCGCACTTCCTTTTCCGCCGGATTTGTGATAAAGTAGCGGTAACGCCGCCAGGGAGGGATCGTCTTGCTTTGGTTATTTGAACGGCTGCCCGCCGCGCTCGCCCTGTTGTTCGGGCTGGTGGTCGGCAGCTTCCTGAATGTCTGCATCTACCGCATCCCGCTTGGGATCTCGGTCGCGAAGGGGCGCTCCTTCTGCCCCGCCTGCGGGGAGAAGATCGCATGGTACGACAACGTCCCCCTGCTGAGCTTTCTTGTGCTGCGCGGCCGCTGCCGGCGCTGCGGGGACCGGATTTCTCCGCGGTATCCCGCCGTGGAGGCCGCCAACGCCCTGCTGTGGCTCCTCTGTTACCTGAGCCACGGGTACTCCGCCAAGACGCTCCTGCTCTGCCTCGCGCTCTCCGCGCTGCTCGTGGCGGCGATGATCGACCGTGACACGGGGATCATCCCCGACCGCATCTCCGTCTTTCTCGCGGCGCTGGCCTGCTGCTCCCTCTTCGCCCCGGGGTTTCCTTCCCCGCTCGCGCGGCTGGGCGGCGCGCTCTGCGTGAGCGTGCCCATGCTGCTCGCCGCGCTCCTCTGGGAGGGATTCGGCGGGGGCGACATCAAGCTGTGCGCCGCCTTCGGCCTGCTCGCGGGCTGGCGGCTTTCGCTGCTCGCCATCCTCTTCGCGTCGGTCTCCGGCGCGGCGTGGGCCGTCTTCCTGCTCCTGCGCAGGGGCGCCGGACGGAAGACCGCCTTCCCCTTCGGGCCCTTCCTCGCGGCGGGCATGGGGCTGTCGCTCCTCTGGGGAGAGGAGCTCGTCGGCTGGTACCTGTCTCTCTTCCTGCTTTAAGGGCGGCGGCAGGCGGGCGTTGCTGCGCCTTTTGAAGGCGCAGCACAAAGCGGGGCCCCGCTTTGGCCTGCCGGTCAGGCGAAGCCGAGGTCCTCCTCCGGCATGCGCACCCCGTAGATCCGCACGGTCGCGGAGACGCGCGCCTCGTCGCCATAGTCGTTTTCCGAATTGAAATCGATCTGCAGGTGCTCCACCCGCAGGCAGAAGCTCTTTTCATTGAGCGCGTCCACGAACGCCTTGGCGTCCTCATAGCCTCCCGTTGCCAGCAGGTTCACCTCGCTGAGCATCAGGAGGCTTTCTTCTTCGCCCTCCTCCTGCGAGCCCGCCGCCTCGGGGAGGATCTCCGCCTCCCGCACCGTGCGGTAGGGGGAGATCTGCAAATTCTGCACATGCAGGCCGTGTTCCTCCATCAGGCCGTTGAGGATGTTGTCGATCGTGTAGCTGTTGAGGATGCTGTGGAAGGAGCCGTAGTTGTCCTCCGCCTCCCGCGCCGCCTGCCGGTACTGCTTGGCGAGCTTGCCGTCGCGGAGGATCTCCTCCATCTCCGCCCGTTCGGCGGAGACCTCCTGCAGGCGCTGCTGCTCTTCGAGCAGCTTTTCATGGAGCGGCATCATGCCGAACCGGAAGATGCACACGGCCACGATCACCACCGCCAGCAGGAAGAGCAGCCGCTTTTCCCGTTTCGTGAGCGTCATGGCGCCGCCTCCTCTCCCGCCGGATTCCACAGCCTGCAGGTGACGGTGAAGGCGTAGACGCCGCCGTCATGCACCTTGCGGTACTGGAAGCCCGAATAGCCGACCTCCTCGAACACGCCCGCGCCGGTGAGGTTTTCGGCGTATCTGGCGGGCGCGTCCTTGTCGGCGGAGACGCAGGCGATCTCCATCGTGTCGCCGTCGAAGGTGTACCGCTCGACCGTCACGTTGGAGGGGCGCTGCGCCTCCACCTGGTCGAAATCCACCGAGGAGAGCCGCCGCGTCCCCTCGAGCACCTCTATGTACCGTTCGCTCTTCTGGTTGTAGCGCATGAGCGCGTCCCGGGAGGCGCGCATCTGCGCCCGCTCCCCGAACTTTTCCGCGTTGGCCGGCGCGGCGAGGTAGTCCTCGTTGCGGGAGATCTCCTCCTTCAGGTCGGAGATCTGCCAGGAGACCAGCGTCCCGTGGACGCCGGCCGCCACGGCCAGTATGACGGCCGCGCCGCCGATCAGCAGCAGCGACCGCCGGCGGGCGCTGCCCCGGCCCCGGTGCTCCTGCCGCCTGAGCGCGGCAAAAAAGTCGATATCCCGTTTTTTTGGAACCTGACGGACCCGCAAGCGCGCCGCCCCCTTTATAACCGAATCGCCGCTCCCACGGCGTAGAGGTATTCGCTGTATGGAAAGTCCCCGGGGCATTTGAAGCCCTCGGGCGCCGCCGCGGACGCCGCGTCGACGCGCAGCGCCTCCCGGAGCTCGCCGGCCAGCCGCGAATCGGCCGACAGGTCGGAGCAGAGGAAAATCCGCCTGACCGGCCGCTGCTTATCGTGCATCAGCTGGAACTGAACGAGGCGGGAAAGCTGGGCCGTCGCCGCGCGGGCCAGCCGCTCCTGGCGGCTTTCGGCGTCCGCCGTCTCGGGCACGAGCGAGGAGAGGATGTATTCGTTCTCCACCGGGCTCTTCGGGGCCGCGACCTGCGCCTCGCGGTAGAGGCGGGTTCCGCCGCCGCCGAAAAGGCTCAGGCAGAGCTCGTCCTCCCGCACCCCCGCGTAGATCACCGTTTCCTCCTTCGGGAGGTCCCGGTCGAGCCGGCAGGCCTTGAAGGCGGCGTTGCACGCCACGTCGAACGCCTCGGGCCGGAACCCGGCCTTGCGCACGGCGTCCCGGTAGCCGTCGACGAGCGAGCGCGGCACGACCGCGCACCACGCCCGGAAAAACTGCTTTCCCTCCCGCTCGGTCGAGCCGAGCAGGACGTAATCCATCAGGCTCTCCTGCTTGGAGGCGGACAGGTGCGCCGCCTCCCCCGCCAGGATCCGGTCGAGGTCCCGCGGCTTGGCGGCGGGCACCTCCAGCTCGCGGAAGGAGATCGCCGGGCTCGTCACCGCAAGGCACATCCGCTTCCCGCGCAGCCCGTTTTCCCGCGCCACGCGCGCCAGCGCCTCCCCAAGCTGGGAGGAGTTGACCACGATGCCGTTTTTGACGCAGCCCTCGGGGGTGGGCATCCGCCCGAAACCGGCGATCTCCACCCCGCGCCCCCTGCGGCGCGCCGAAACCATATGGATCCATTGCGCTGAAATTTCCACAGATAAAATCATCTGAAAAATCCTCTCCTACAGGACCGTCCCGTACATGCTGTAGATCGGCAGCAGCACCGCCGCGATCACGATGCCGATGATGATCGCGATCACGATCATCATCAGCGGTTCCACCAGCGTCACCATCCGCTGCATCGCGGTCTGCGCCTCGTCGTCGTAGAACGCGGACAATTTTTCCAGGATCCGGTCGAGGCTGCCCGACTGCTCCCCGACGTAGATCACCGAGGTGACCATCGGGTCAAAGAGCCCCGTCTTTTCAATCGCGGCGGAGAGCATCTCCCCCTGCTCGATGTCCTAGATGACCTGGCCAAACCGCCCCTCGATATAGCTGTTGCCCAGCACGCTCACCGCGATGCTCACGGTGTCGAGCATCGAAATGCCGCTCGAATAGAGGATCGAAAGCGCGTCGGTCATCCGGGAGACGTAGACGGTCATGATCAGCTTGCCGAAGACCGGGATCCGGATTTTGAGCCGGTCGATCCACATGCGCACACGCGGCATCCCGGACAGGAAGATCCAGCCGAGTCCCAGCAGGAGGACGGCGACGACCACCAGGTACCAGCGGTTGGTGAGAAAGCCGCTCACGGCCATGACGCCCCTGGTGATGGGCGGCACCTCGGCGCCCTCGAACATCGTGAAAAAGCTCGGCAGCACGAAGACGAACAGGCCGATCACAACCCCGAGCGTGACGCAGACGAGCAGCACCGGGTAGACGAGGCTGCTGCGCACCTTGTTGAGGATGCGGTTCTCCTTTTCGTAATGCTCGGCCATCCGCTCCATCACCCGGTCGAGCGAGCCGCTCAGCTCGCCCGCCTGGACCATGTTCACGAGCAGCGGCGGGAAGACGCCCTCCTGCTCCTTGAACGCCTCGGTCAGCGAAAGGCCCTTCTGGATGTCCTCGTAGAGGCGCAGGTAAGCCTTGCGGGTCTTGGGCCGGTCGGCGCGACTGCAAAGGATGTCGATCGCCTTGAGGACGGTGACGCCTGCGGCGAGCATCGTGCCCATCTGGCGGCAAAAAAAGGCGACCTCCTTGAGTCTGACGCGCTGGGGCCTGTGGGCATCTTCCCCGATTTCCTCCAGCTTCAGGCTGTAGAGGCCGCCGTCCTTCAGCTTCCGGAAAGCCGCGTCGCGGCTCTCCGTCTGAACAACGCCCCGAAAGATTTTGCCGTTTGCGTCTCTGGCAACATATTTGAAACTCTGCAAAACGGCGGCCTCCTTTGGGTCAAATTCGGGCAGGAAAGTTTTCCTGCATTCCGGACTTTTTAAGATAGTCACATTCGCCCGTTGCAACAAATTGATCAAGTTGAAGTGTTACCGTGTAAAAGGGTTTCCTTTTTTAGACAATTTTGCGCGTTTTATTTAGTGATATTATAGCAGTTTCCCATTGGTATTTCAAGGGTTTTGGAGCTTGATCAGGATGGAATATTTTATGTTTTTTGCATTTTACTTTTGTTTTTCCTTCTTTTTCAAACTTCAAAAAATAATTTTGTGACCGCAGGCAGCCGTTACACATGCCACAATAATCCATGAAACCGCACAACCGGCCGGGCCCGCGGCCCGGCCGGCATCCTGCACCTTACGAATCTGAAATCCACCATTTTTTCCGGATTTTTGCAAAAACGCAGATTTGCCCACCTGATCAAGCAGCAAAGGACCGTGATTCCTGCATTTTCACCGCCTTCGCGCCGCTTTTCGCGCGTCCCCGACAAGCATCAAATCTACCGCTTTTTCGTGATATCGGCGCAGCGCAGTCTGATCACAAGAGCCTTATCCGCCGACGCTTCGACCCGTTCGATCAGCCCGAGCGCGAGCCCGCGGGTGAGGACTCCGCCGCCGAGAAGCTCCGCCGCGCGGGCCCTGAAGTCCTCCCGCGACTCCTCCCGCCGTCGCGCGGCGGCGAGCTTATCCGCGAGCGCCTGCTCCTGCCGCCGCATCCGCCCGGCGAGCGCGTCGAACGCCTCCTGCCCGACCCGACCCTCCGCCCGGTCGCAGTAGAGGGCCGCCAAAGCGTCCCGCGACCGTTCGAGCCTGCGCGCGAGGATTTCCGCCTCCTCCCCCGCGGGGCCCGCGGCCTCCTCCGCCAGTCCGCCGGGATCCCGCACCTGGGCGAGCAGCTCCGCGAGGGAGGCGCGGACGGCCTCGAGCACCGCCTCCTCCCGCAGGTAGTGGGCGGTACAGCGGTGCTCCCCGGGGTTCCGCTTCCACCCCGCGCAGACGAAGTAGCGCGCCTTGCCGTTCGACCAGAGGGTCATCGGCGCGCCGCAGTCCGCGCAGAAAAAGAGCCCGGTCAGCGGCCTGGGTTCCGCGGGCTTCCGCCGCGCGGCGTAGCCGCGCACCGCGAGCAGCTCCTGCGCGCGCTCGAACGTCGCGGAGGAAACGATCGCCTCGTGCGTCCCCTCCGCGACCAGCCACTCCTCCCGCGGCAGGCGGCGCACCCGGTCCAGCTTGTAGCTGACCTTCTGCGACATGCGGGAGACCAGGTCCCCCCGGTAGGTCGGCATCGACAGGATGCGGCGCACCATCGGATAGCTCCACCCCGCGCCGGGCTTTTGGCCGCAGGCCATCCGCTTGCCCGCCGAGGGGGTGGGGACCCCCTCCTCCGTCAGCCGGCGGGCGATGGCCGACACCGTCTGCCCGCCGAGGAACCAGGCGTAGATCCGCCGCACCTGCGCGGCCTCCTCCGCCTCGACCACAAGATGGTTCCTGTCCGCCGGGTCCTTGCGGTAGCCGTAGGGCGGATAGGTCCCGATAAACTTGCCCATCTGCCGGCGCGTCTGGAGCGCGGCGCGCACCTTGCGGGAGATGTCCTTTGCGTAAAGGTCGTTGAAGACCGCCCGGAAGGGGGTCATATCGCTCTGCTCGGCGGCCGTGTCGATGCGGTCGTTCACCGCGATGTAGCGGACGCCCCGCTCGGGAAAATACCGCTCGAGGTAGTAGCCCGTCAGGATGTAGTCGCGCCCGAGACGGGAGAGGTCCTTGGTGAGCACCGTGTCGACCCGGCCCGCCTCGATGTCCTCCACCATGCGCAGGAAGCCCGGCCGGTTGAAGTTCGTCCCCGTGTAGCCGTCGTCCGCGTAGATTTCCACGACGGGCAGGCTGTTTTTCCCGCAGTAGTCCAGCAGGAAATCCCGCTGGTTCCGGATGCTCTGGGAGGCGCCGTCCCGGTCGCCGTCCTCCTTGGAAAGGCGCAGGTAGAGCGCCGCGCGCGCCGCGCTCACGGCCCCCTCCGTTCCCGTTCGTCCATCTGCCCACCCCCTGCCCCAATATATGCCGCGCGGCGGCGGACCATGCGCGGGGCGGGACGCGGAAAGACCGCCGCGAAAGCGGCGGTCTCCTGTTCCGGTATGCGGGGGCGGCGGTTCAGGCGTCCATCGGCGAAAGCACGCTCAGGACCCCCTGCATCGAATCGTCATAGAAGCGGTAGCGGTCCTTCCCGCCCTTTTTCGCCACATACAGCGCCTGGTCGGCCGCGTGGAAGAGCGCATCGTACTGGGTGCCGTTTTCCGGCGAGAGGGCGATGCCCATGCTGATCAGGATTTCAAACGACTGGTATTCCCCGTGCAGCGCGTCGAAAATCCGCCGGATCACTGGCTCGATCCCGCCGCTGTATTCGAGGAAGATGAGGAACTCGTCCCCGCCGATCCGCGCCGCGATGTCGCCGCCGCGCACGCTCTTCTGCACGAGCCGCGCCACATGCTTGAGCACCTCGTCCCCGAACATGTGGCCGTACCGGTCGTTGGCCTCCTTGAAGTTGTCCAGGTCGAAGAGCACCATCGCGTAGGACCTGTCCCCGCGGGCCAGCGCCATCTGGATCCACCTGCGTGCGGCGGCGTGGTTGTTGAGCCGCGTCAGCGAATCCTGTTCGGCCATCCGCCTGAGCTGCTCCAGCCGAAGCTGCTCCTCGTGGTCGTCCACGAATTTGCCGATGACCCCCGCCTGCTCGGTCCCGTTCCCCTCCCAGAGGGGGCGGGCCACCGCCTTGTACCAGCGCCTCTCCCCCTTGACGTTGAGGCAGTAGGTCCCGCTGACGATCGGCTTTTCGGGCGTCGCGCGGCGCAGGCGGCCCTGCAGGTCGAGATAGTCCGCGATAAGGAAGACCCCGTGCAGCTCCCCGTTTTGCTCGGGATGTTCGATCAGGACGTTCAGCCCAAGCTGGCGCGCCCCCCATTCGGACAAGGTGAGCAGGTCGGACTGGTAGCTGTATTCAAACTGGATCTCATTGGACATCGAGGCGAAGAACTGGTACTTGGTCCGCTCCTGCTCCAGCAGGGTGAGGGTGCGGTTGGACACCTTTGAGCCGGCGATCGCCTGGGTGGAGAGCTCCCGGATGTTCGCCTCGGAGACGTCGTTGAGCGAGCGCAGACGGAGCTCGTCGTCCAGGCGCGGCCCCAGCTCCCGCAGGCACTGAAGCAGCAGCGGGTTGAAGACGCCGCACTCCCCGCCCATGATCATCCGCATGGCCACGCCGTGGGGAAAGGCCTGCTTGTAGACCCGCGTGCTCGTCAGCGCGTCGTAGACGTCCGCGAGCGCGACGACCTGGGCCTCGACCGGGATCTCCTCCCCCCGCAGCCCGTCGGGGTAGCCGCCCCCGTCATACCGCTCGTGGTGCCAGCGGCAGATGTTGTAGGCCACCTGGAGCAGCTCCTCCTTGTGGCGCAGGAGGGCGTCCTCCATGATCTGCGCGCCGAGGGCGCAGTGGGTCTTCATGACCTCGTATTCCGCGGGCGTCAAGGGGCCGGGTTTATTCAAAATTTCCTCCGGGATGGAGATCTTTCCCACGTCGTGCAACGCGGAGGCGTTAACGATCAGCGCCGACCGGGCGGCCGTGAGGGGGTAGCGGTCGGTGATCTCCTGGAGCTTGCGCAGGAAAATCTCGGTGAGGGTGCGGATGTGCAGCACATGCAGCCCGCTTTCCCCGTTGCGGAACTCGACGATATTGGATAAAATCTCCACCATCAGGAAGTTGTTCCGCTCCTTCTCCACGATCTGCTCTGTTACCATCCCTTCCAACGCTTTCTGCTTGGAGTAGAGCATGATGGTGTTGCGCACGCGGCGCTGGACGGTTTTTTCATCGAACGGGCGGCTGATGTAGTCGGTGGCCCCGAGGTCATAGGCGTGGTCGATGTAGGTGGACGCGGTCTCCGACGAGATGGTGATGACGGGGATGCGCCCGATCCAGCCGTTCTTGTTCATGAGCGCCAGGACCTCGAAGCCGTCCATTTCCGGCATGACGATGTCCAGCAGGACAAGGGAGAGCTCCTCGCTGCGCTGGTGCAGGATGGCGGCCGCCTCCACGCCGTTGGCGGCTTCCAGGATCTCGTAGTCCTCCGAAAGCATATCCGCCAGCAGGGAACGGTTCATCTCCGTGTCGTCCACGATCAGTATCATGCCTTGCTTTTTCATGGCCGTCCTCTTTTCAAATCCTTAAGCCTGCGCCAGCTCCCGGATCCCGTTGATGGTTTTCTGGTAGTCCTCCCCGACCCGCCGGAGCAGGCCGGGCACGGCGTCCGTGAAAGCGCCGCCGCGCAGCTCCTCGCACAGGTCGCCGGCGGACCGGTACAGGGCGGTCAGCCCCAGGTTCAGGCAGACGCCCTTGATGGAATGGGCGGCCCGGAACGCCTCCTTCGCGTCCCCGGCCTCCACCGACCTGCACAGCAGGCCGTAACTGGGCTCCTCGGCGAACTTGAGCAGGAAGCGCCTCACGCGGTCCTCGTTCCCCATCCGGCGGAGCACCTCCGTATAGTCCGCCCCGATCAGGGCGTAACATTCCGCAGTCGTCATCGACGCACGATCCCCTTTATCCGCCCGCGGGCGGTCATTTTATAGTCTTTTGCCGCCCCCTTCCGGGCTTTTCCCCGGAAAAGGACGGCTGACTTCCACCGTATAATCGTCCCTGATCCTCATAATACCTCTATTTTAACGTGTTTGTGACCAAGAAGCAAGACGAATCTGAAATTTGGGTCCGTTCCCCGGCGGATTCCGCCGCATGGAAAGGCCCCGGCGCGCCCCCATCGGGGCGCGCCGGGGCCTTTCGCGGAGGGCTTACCGTTCCGGCTCCTCCCGCATGGCGCGCAGCAATTCCAGCAGCAGCTCCCGCAGGGAGGGGCCGTCCTCCGGTGCGAAGACGAGCCGGACCGTCGGTTCCGTTTTTTCCATGCGCCCACCTCCGACACAAGTATATGTCCCGCCGCGCCGCCCAATGCGGACGGGGGAGGACAAAAAAAGGGCCGCCGCTGTGACCGCGGCGGCCCTTCGGTTCCGTCCCATGCTTTGGACCCGGCCGGCTCCCGTTTTCAGAGGACGCCCCGCTCACGCAGCCTGCGCCCCGCCCCCTCGAGGACATGGAACATCAGGCCGCTGAAGCCGCGGGCGAACCGGCCGGCGTCCCGCGCGGCCAAACCGGCGCGCATCTCCTCGATCAGCTCCCGGCGCTCCCCGGAGACGGAGCTCCCCCGGGCGAGAAAACGGAGGATGACCCCCCAGCCGAACAGGTCGGACAGCTGCCCGTAAAGCTCCCGCAGGCAGGGGGAGGCGTCGGAATCCGCCACCAGCTCCATGCAGGTGAAGGGGACAATGTCATAGGCGGTCTCGCTCCGGAAGATCTCCGCCGCGCGGCGGACCTTGTCCGGCCTGAAGTGGGGGAAGGCGGCCAGCATGACCGCCTCGCCCGTCAACGCGAGCATCTGCACCGTCTGTAAAAAAATCTTCAGGTTTTTGCGCACCGCGGGGGCCTGAAGCCCCTGCCGGGCGACGCTCTCCTCCTGCGGGATGACCCGCGTGCCCCGGCCGTTGATCGTCTCGGTCAGCCCGAGCCGTCCCAGCAGCACGAGCGTCCTGCGGATCGTGATCACCGAGACGCCGTACTCCTCCGCGAGGTCGGCGGCGGAGGGGAGAAATTCCCCGAGCCGGTAGTCCTCGGCGTAAATCTTCCGGATGAGCTTCATGGCGATGAAAAAGCCCTGCTGCGGCCGGCCCTTGTAGACGCGCCAGGTGAAGGGAACCTGCTCGGACGCGGGCGCGTACCGGGACGCAAGCTCGCCGAAGTGGGCGCGAACATGCACGTCGCAGTTCCCGAAAAAGCGGCAGATCAGCGTTCGCAGCCGTTCGGAGTCCTCCGCGCGCCGCGCGTCGATCATCTCCATGAACCTGCGGCGCAGGTTTTCCGAATCCCGCTCGTTCTCCGCCTCGTCGGTGAAGAGGCCCCGCAGGTAGGTCATGCGGCTGAAGACGGAAATCTCCCAGAAAAAGGAGGTGAGCAGCGGGTTGCCCAGCGGCGCGAGAATCCGGCAGAAGCATTGGAGCTGCGTTTGAAGGTTCTGTATGCGCATCTTCTCCACCGAAAGGGCGAGTCCGTCCAGCCCCTCCCCGTCCATCATCAGGAACCCCCGCAGGAAGATCTCCGGCAGAATCTTTTTCGCCATCCAGGACAGGTCGAGGATGGCGTCGCGCCGGGCCGCGAAATAGGCGACGCACACCTCGCGGCATTGGCCGCCCGGCGCCCCCCTGATCACAACGGCGTTCCTCCCGCGCGAGATCGACAGGTAGCCCCCCTCCTCGAGCATGTGGTAGGCCTTGCGGATGGTGCGCGTCGAGACGCCGAACATTTCGCGCGCCTCCCCAATCGAGGGCAGGGTGTCCCCCTCCTGGTAGAACCCGAGGCAGATGCGGGTGAAAAAATAGTCATAAATCACGCTGTAAAGTCGCTGCTCTCTGTTCAATTGTGCCTCTCCCTCCTCACAAAGCGCCCTTCATCATGTTACCGTTCTATTTTATCAGTTTAGTGTCTAGAAGTCTATGTCCTATTTGTAAATACTTCCATCATCCGCTTTGTTTACGCAACCTTTCCCCGCGTCCCGACCCCGCGCACGGATCGGGCCTTTTCCGCCCGAACCGTGGTCCCTTGCGCTCCACCCCTTCCAAAACCTTCGGGAGCCGTCTTTGGGGACAGGCGCGGGCGGGCCCGCCCGGCCCGCGAAGCCGGGCGTTCCGGGCGTTTGGGCGGTGGTGCAAACGTCCGCCCTACCCCGCCCGGCTTTGAAGCAAGATCGATCAGCAGCGTATCCGGGCCCAGCTTCTCCAGGATGTCGGCGGTGAGGATGCGGGCGGGCACCGTGTTGAAGAGGACATCCATCCCCCGGACGTGCTCCGCGAGCGTCGCGATATGTACCGCGCGGCATCCCTCCGCCTCGATCTCGGCCAGGTCGCCGTGTTTGCGCGCCGCGACTGTGACATCCGCGCCCATCCCGCGCAGGATGCGCATCAGCGCCTTGGAGATCCGCCCGTGCCCGGTGATCATACAGCGGGAGCCGAACAGGGAGATCGGCAGCTCCTCCATCGCGATCGACGCCGCGCCCTCGGCGGTGATGACCGCGTTTTTCACGCAGAGCTCCTCCCGTTCAAAGTAGTCAATGATCGTGACGCCGCAGCTCTCGGCCAGCGCGCGCATCGCCGGGCTCACCTTGCCGCCCAGCACGCAGGCGCCCGGCTTGAGCCCCGACAGGCAGTCGCACACCCGCACCTTCTGCTTGGAAAAGGGCGCGTTCACATGCCGTTCGTCGGTGCTCATCGGCAGAGGAAAGATGATCACGTCGCACTGCGGCAGGACGTCCTCCGGGTCTTCGGCGCACACCAGGCTTTTCTCAAGCGCGCTGTTCGTTTCGAGCAGCATGGCGTAAACCGTTTTCCCCTGTGCCGCCAGCCGGTTTGCGACGTGCGCCTGGCGCAGGTCCCCCCCGACGACGGCAAAGGTTTTATATGCAGTCATAAAAGTACCCCCATAGGATTTTACTGGCATACTCACGTATACCCCATCCTATGAGGGTCTTTTCGATTCGGTGATTGCCCGGCGGGCGAATCCCCCTATTTCAGCTCCTCCACGTCGATGATCCGGATCTTGTCCTTCGCGTCCTTGCCCGTGCGCACGTCGATGAAGGTTTCCGGACGCGGGCGCGGGCGGGCCTGCGGGGGCGCGGCGCGGTTCACGCGGCGGCGCCTCCGGCGCATTTTGCGGTAGCGCGCCCGCAGCACCGCGCGCACGGCCAGCAGCAGGACCGCCAGTCCCAGCAGCACGCCCCCGAGGATGCCGGCCCAGCGCAGGAGCATGGGCAGCGGGCCTTTTCCATCCTCCGGCGGCGCGGCGTCCGCGGGCATCGTCTCCGGCTGCGGCAGCGAGAGGGCGAGCGGGACGGTCCCCACGAGCTCTTCCATCCGCCCGGGGGGCGAGGGGAGCACCAGCTCGGCGCGGGCTTCGGCGGCCGTCTTGGGCGTCAGCGGATCGGGAATGGAATAGCGCACCCCAAGGTCGTCCGCCGTCGTCCCGGCGGGGAGCAGGACGGAGACCTCCCCCTCCGCCGCGAGGGACGCAGTGAGCGTCCCGCCGTCCGCGCCCGTATAGGGGGCCTCCCGCCGCTCGATCTTCGAGGCGGGCACGGCGGTCCGCGAGAAGGCGCCGAAGCCGTAATCGAAGAGGTTGGTCGAGTCGATGTACTGCGCGTCGATGACCCCGTCCGAGTGGAGCACGATGCAGATGAGGGTCACGCCGCCCCGCTCGGCAAGCGTGACCAGCGTGTGGCCGGACTCCTCCGTCCAGCCCACCTTGCCCGCGAACGCGCCGGGATAGGTGTCGTTCAGCGTGAACATATAGTTGCGGTTGTTGAGCCGCCGGGTCTCCGCCTGCTTGTTGGTGGGAGGGATCTCATAGTGGGTGGTGCCCGCCAGCGTGCGGAACTCCGGATGGCCATAGGCCTCCCGCGTGATGACCGCCATGTCCCGCGCCGAGGTGTAGTGCGCCGTGTTCGGCAGGCCGTTGGCGTTTACAAAGTTCGTGTTCTGAAGGCCGAGCTCGGCGGCGCGGCTGTTCATCCGCCGCGCGAACGCCTCGAGCGAGCCGGCCAGATGGACGGCGAGCCCGTTGGCCGCGTCGTTGGCCGACTCGACCATCATCGCGTATTCCAGCTGCTCGACGGTGAGCTGCTCGCCCCCCGTCAGCGCGATGTGGGTGGTGTCGCGCGGGACCGCGAAGACCGCCTCGTCGGTCATCGTCACCACGTCGTCCGGCTGCGCCTCCTCCATCGCGATCAGGCAGGTCATGAGCTTGGTGATGCTCGCTGGATACATTTTTTTGTCGGGATTCTTCTGGTAGAGCACCTGCCCGGTGTCCGCGTCCACCAGGATCGCCGCCTCCGCATAGAGGGTCGGCGGCTGCCCGGGATTCTGTTCGGCCGAAGCCGGGAGGGAGAGGGGCAGCGCAATGAGCAGCGCCGCCAGCAGGGTCAGGAACTTTCGCATGGCCACCTCGTCGTAATCAAGAATTCGCGGCAGGGCCGCGGGAAACCGTCTGTGGATTATTTTAACACAAAATCCGACGGGGTTTGCGTGCGGCGCGCAAAAATTCACAGATGCTTAACAAATGCCTCGGACGGCAAAAATACCGCCCCGCGTTTCCGCGGGGCGGTATTCATTCCCCGGCTTCCTGGCCGGCGTGCAGGTGCTCCTCGAGCTGCTGGGCGCCCTGCTGCGCCGCGAGGTGCTCCTGGTAGGCGGAGAGGATCGCGTCCTCGAGCTGGCGGCGGGCGGCGGTCGTGATCGGGTGGGCGATGTCCCGGAAGGCGCCGCTGTCGTCCCTGCGGCTGGGCATCGCCACAAAGAGGCGTTCCGGGCCCTCGATGACCTTGATGTCGTGGACGGCGAGCTCTCCATCGATCGTCACGGATACCAGCGCGCGCAGGCGGGTATCCTGATAGGTACGGCGGATTTTGATATCGGTGATCTGCATGGTGAATTTCCTCCTCGGGTTTTGTCAAAGATGCTATCGATAGTATTCGGCGGTTTTCCAAAAGTTATGCACCACGCCCTGGCGCACTTGAATTTTTCACCAATCCGTCCTATACTACATACAAGTAAAATATCCAAGCAAATTTGACGGGAAAGGCTCGCTGCCTTTCCTTTTTGGAGTTGAAAGCGCGCATGTTCGACGGAAGCCTCCTGAAAACGGTAAAGCACATCCATTTTATCGGCATCGGCGGGTCGGGAATGTTCCCCATCGTGCAGATTCTGCACGCGCAGGGCTATTTCATCACCGGCTCCGACAACAACGAATCCGACACCGTCTCGCTCGAACGCAGCATGGGCATCCCGGTCGCGCTCGGCCAGCGCGCCGAAAACATCGACGGCGCGGACCTCATCATCTACACCGCCGCGATCATGGCCGACAACCCCGAGCTGATCGCCGCGAAAAAAAGCGGGGTCCCCACCGTCGAACGCGCAGAGATCCTCGGCTACCTCACGAGCCTCTACCACGAGTGCATCTGCGTCTGCGGCACCCACGGCAAGACCACCACCACCGCCATGCTCACCCAGATTCTGCTCGGCGCGGGCCTCGACCCGACGGCGGTCATCGGCGGCAAGCTGCCGGCCATCGGCGGCAACGGCCGCGTGGGGGAAAGCGGCGTCATGGTGTGCGAGGCGTGCGAGTTCAACGACCACTTCCTCCAGCTCGATCCCGACGTGGCGGTCATCCTCAACGTCGACGCCGACCACCTCGAGTATTTCGGCACGATCGAAAACATCGTCAAATCCTTCCGCATCTTCGCCGGGATGGCGAAAAAGGCCGTCATCGTCAACGGCAGCGACGAAAACTCGATGAAGGCGGTCTCCGGCGTCACGGGCAAGGAGATTATCACCTTCGGCTGGGAGGAGAGCTGCAACTACTCCCCCGCCGGCATTGTCCATGAGGGGGCCGTCTCCACCTTCGACCTGCTCCATCACGGAAAGCCGCTCGGCCGCTTTACCATCCATGTGCCCGGGCGTCACAACATCCTCAACGCCGTTGCCGCGATCGCCGCCGCCATCCATGCGGGCGCGCCCGTTTCCGCGATCGCCGAACACCTCGCGAAGTTCCGCGGGGCGGGGCGGCGGTTTGAAATCCTCGGCGCTGTGAACGGGGTCACAATCGCGGACGACTATGCCCACCATCCCGCCGAACTGGCCGCGACCCTCCGCGCCGCCAAGGAGCTTCCCTTCCGCGAGGTGTGGGCGGTCTTTCAGCCGTTCACCTATTCGCGCACCCAAATGCTGATGGACGACTTCGCGCTTGCCCTCGCCCTCGCCGACCATGTTGTCATGTCCGAAATCATGGGCAGCCGCGAGAAGAACACCTACGGCGTCTACACCAGCCAGCTCGCCGAAAAAATCCCCGGCTCGGTTTGGTTCCCCGCGTTCCCCGAGATTGCCAGGTACGTCATGGCCAACGCCAAGTCGGGCGACCTCGTCCTCACCCTCGGATGCGGTGACGTCTACAAATGCGCCAAGCTCATGCTGCAAAAATAGGTTTATCTGGAAAAGGGCCCACCGGCATAGCCGGTGGGCCCTTTTGGGTTTGCCGCTCATCGAGCGGCGCAATTTGTCGGTGGTCGACCGACGGCGGTTTTAGGTTTGCCGCTCAGTGAGCGGCGTAGCTTGCCGGGTCCCGCCCCGGAGTGAGCTTAGATTTGCCGCTCATCGAGCGGCGCAGTTTGTCGGTAGTCGACCGACGGCGGCCTTAGATTGTCCGCTCGGCGAGCGGCGGAGCTGCCGGGTCCCGCCCCGGGGTGGGCTTAGATTTTCCGCTCATCGAGCGGCGCAGTTTGTCGGTGGTCGACCGACAGCGAGTTCCTTTCTTGCTTGCCCAAGAAAGGAACCAAAGAAGGGCACGAGGGGCTGCGCCCCTGCGACCCCAGCGCCGCCTCCGGTTGGCCTTCGGCCAAAGTCGGCGGCGCCCCGTCCACGGATGAGCGGACGAGCCTACAGCATCCCGCCAGCCGCCGCGCCGCGGGCGCAATGCCTCTGCCGGCGAGTCTCCGGTACCGTACCGAAAGTGC